>NZ_JBSVXD010000304.1:0-4157 GCF_054070755.1 Pseudomonas sp. SDO5591_S426
GCATCATAGGTGCCTGATGCACCGCCATCGCGAGCAAGCTCGGCTCCTACAGTTTTTTGTGGTGTAAGCCAAATAGCAGACAACAAAAAGGCCCCCATTTCGGGAGCCTTGATGTTCAGGCGTTCGGCTTACATGTTCGGGTAAGTCGGGCCGCCGGCGCCTTCCGGCGTCACCCAGGTGATGTTCTGTGCAGGGTCCTTGATGTCGCAGGTCTTGCAGTGAACGCAGTTCTGGGCGTTGATCTGGAAGCGCTTCTCGCCGTCTTCCTTGGTGATCACTTCGTACACGCCGGCCGGGCAGTAACGCTGGGCAGGCTCATCGTACAGCGGCAGGTTCTTGCTGATCGGGATGCTCGGATCGGTCAGCTTCAGGTGGCACGGCTGCTCTTCTTCGTGGTTGGTACCGGAGATGAACACCGAGCTCAACTTGTCGAAGCTGATCTTGCCGTCCGGTTTCGGGTAGTCGATCTTCTTGCAGTCGGCGGCGAGCTTGAGGCAAGCGTAATCCGGCTTGGTGTCGTGCAGGGTGAACGGTAGTTTGCCGCCGAAGATGTTTTGGTCCAGCCAGTTGAAACCACCGCCGACGATAGCGCCGAACTTGTGGATCGCCGGGCCGAAGTTACGGCTGGCGAACAGTTCTTCGTGCAGCCAGCTGTTCTTGAACGCGTCGACGTAGCTGGTCAGCTCTTCAGTACCATCCTTGTCGGCGAACAGTGCGTCAGCCACGGATTCAGCGGCGAGCATGCCCGACTTCATCGCGGTGTGGCTGCCTTTGATCTTGGCGAAGTTCAGGGTGCCGAGGTCGCAACCGATCAGCGCGCCGCCCTTGAAGACCATTTTCGGCAGCGAGTTCAGGCCGCCCTTGCTGATGGCACGTGCGCCGTAGCTGATGCGCTTGCCGCCTTCCAGATACTGTTTGAGCACCGGGTGGTGCTTGAGGCGCTGGAACTCGTCGAACGGCGACAGGTAAGTGTTGCTGTAGGACAGATCGACGATCAGACCGACGACAACCTGATTGTTTTCCAGGTGATAAAGGAACGAACCACCGGTGTTTTCGGTGCCCATGATGTCCATCGGCCAACCGGCGGTGTGCACCACCAGGCCTGGCTGGTGCTTGGCCGGGTCGACTTCCCAGATTTCTTTCAGGCCGATGCCGTAGTGCTGCACGTCGGAATCGTTGTCGAGATTGAAGTGCTTGATCAGCTGCTTGCCGATGTGACCACGGCAACCTTCGGCGAACAGCGTGTATTTGCCACGCAGTTCCATGCCCGGGGTGTACAGGCCTTCTTTCGGATTGCCTTCACGGTCTACGCCCAGATCACCGGTGATGATCCCGCGAACGATGCCGTTTTCGTCGAACAGCGCTTCCTGAGCGGCGAAGCCCGGATAGATTTCCACACCCAGGTTTTCCGCCTGCTGAGCCAGCCAGCGGCACAGGTTGCCCAGGGAGATGATGTAGTTGCCTTCGTTGTGCATGGTCTTGGGCACAAAGAAGTCCGGAATTTTCTGCGCGCTTTCAGCGTTCTTCAGCACGAAGATGTCATCGCGCGTGACCGGCGTGTTCAGCGGTGCGCCGAGTTCTTTCCAGTCCGGGAACAGTTCGTTCAGGGCCCGTGGTTCGAACACGGCGCCGGAAAGGATGTGTGCGCCGACTTCGGAGCCTTTTTCGACCACGCAGACGCTGATTTCCTTACCGGCTTCGGCGGCCTTCTGCTTCAATCGGCAGGCGGCGGACAGGCCAGCGGGGCCGGCACCGACGATGACCACGTCGAATTCCATGTATTCGCGTTCCACAGGCTATCTCCTACTCAAGGCTCAACAGTTTTTTTCTAATTTTGGAGGTTAGGTGTCGCATCCATGAATCCCAGCGCAACGTCGGGAGCGGACAATCGATCAACCACCTTTCTCTTTGGGTGGCGCATTATATCTACACCACTCTCAGGGTCCAATACAAACGTTTGTTTGAATTGGCTCAAAGCCAGAGAAATCAAAGTCACGCGGCTTATGAACGGCTATTTTGCCGTATTGACCGGAATAGGTGTTCCGGTCAAGATACGGGCGGTTTTGCGCTCGCCGTAGGCTGACTGTTGGTTTCAAGAGCACCTCTAAAGACAGGGCGATGGCAGTAGAAAGTGATGCGCCGCGCGGGTTTGGCGCGCAGTTTACACGCCGCGATATTGAATGACTCGTCAGTCACTCCTGACGAACGGTCATCAGCATCATGAGCGAGGCTCACTTGACACATTTGCCGGCGTTTTTGGAGGTGCCCTTGCGCCCGATGAGCATCAACCGCCAGGTTCGCCTAGGCGACTTTCTTTTCACCGGAGAGTAACGAGGAATCCATGAAGGTTCTTGTAGCTGTCAAACGCGTTGTGGATTACAACGTCAAGGTCCGCGTCAAGGCGGACAATTCCGGCGTCGATCTTGCCAACGTCAAGATGTCGATGAACCCGTTCTGCGAGATCGCCGTGGAAGAAGCCGTACGCCTGAAAGAGAAAGGTGTTGCGACTGAAATCGTCGTCGTCTCCGTCGGCCCGTCCACCGCTCAAGAGCAACTGCGCACCGCGCTGGCTCTGGGTGCCGACCGCGCCATCCTCGTCGAATCCGCCGAAGATCTGACTTCCCTGGCTGTTGCCAAACTGTTGAAGGCTGTTGTCGACAAGGAACAGCCTCAGCTGGTGATCCTTGGCAAACAAGCCATCGACAGCGACAACAACCAGACTGGCCAGATGCTCGCTGCATTGAGCGGCTACGGTCAGGGCACGTTCGCTTCGAAAGTCGAGATCAGCGGCGACAGCGTTGCTGTAACCCGCGAAATCGACGGCGGCGCGCAGACAGTTTCCCTGAAACTGCCAGCCATCGTCACCACCGACCTGCGTTTGAACGAGCCGCGCTACGCGTCTCTGCCAAACATCATGAAAGCCAAGAAGAAGCCTCTCGAAGTGCTGACTCCGGACGCTTTGGGCGTTTCCACCGCCTCCACCAACAAGACCGTGAAAGTCGAAGCGCCAGCTGCACGTAGCGCGGGTATCAAGGTCAAGTCGGTGGCTGAACTGGTCGAGAAACTGAAAAACGAAGCGAAGGTAATCTAAATGACTATCTTGGTTATTGCTGAACACGACAACAAAGTGCTGGCTCCGGCCACGCTGAACACTGTTGCTGCCGCCGCCAAAATCGGTGGTGACATCCACGTTCTGGTTGCAGGCCAAGGCGCTGGCGCCGTGGCTGAAGCCGCTGCGAAAATCGCTGGCGTGAGCAAAGTCCTGAACGCTGACAATGCCGCTTACGCGCATCAGCTGCCGGAAAACGTCGCTCCTCTGGTTGCAGAGTTGGGCAAGGGCTACAGCCACATTCTGGCTGCCGCTACTTCCAACGGCAAAAACATCCTGCCGCGCGTTGCCGCTGCACTGGATGTTGACCAGATCTCCGAGATCATCTCGGTAGAAAGCGCTGACACCTTCAAGCGTCCGATCTACGCCGGTAACGCTATCGCTACCGTTCAGTCGAACGCTGCGGTCAAAGTGATCACCGTGCGTGCCACCGGTTTCGACCCGGTTGCCGCTGAAGGTGGTTCGGCTGCCGTTGAAGCCGTTGGCGCTGCTCACGACGCTGGTATCTCCAGCTTCGTTGGCGAAGAACTGGCCAAGTCCGATCGTCCGGAACTGACCGCTGCCAAGATCGTCGTTTCGGGCGGTCGCGGCATGCAGAACGGCGACAACTTCAAACACCTGTACGCCCTGGCCGACAAGCTGGGCGCTGCCGTCGGTGCTTCCCGCGCCGCGGTAGACGCAGGTTTTGTACCGAACGACATGCAGGTCGGTCAGACCGGCAAGATCGTTGCTCCACAGCTGTACATCGCCGTCGGTATTTCCGGCGCGATCCAGCACCTGGCGGGCATGAAAGACTCCAAAGTGATCGTTGCGATCAACAAGGACGAAGAAGCGCCGATCTTCCAGGTGGCCGATTACGGCCTGGTGGCGGACCTGTTCGAAGCCATCCCTGAGCTGGAGAAGCTGGTCTAATCCGGCTGCTTCACTTATAAAGAGCCCGACCTTTTGGTCGGGCTTTTTTTTGCTTTTCTTTTCTGTAGGAGCTGTCGAGTGAAACGAGGCTGCGATCTTTTGATCTTGCTCTTGATACTCAATTGAAGTCGGAAAG
>NZ_JBSVXD010000305.1:0-4130 GCF_054070755.1 Pseudomonas sp. SDO5591_S426
CTCTGCAGGAGCTGCCGCAGGCTGCGATCTCTTGATCTTATTTGCCCGGTGTCAGGGTCAATCGTTTGGTCCCATACACCTTGTCAAAGTTCTGCGGCTGCATCGGCAAGCTCTGGTACTGACCTTTGAGCCATGGATCGATGCTGTTCAGGTAGTTCGGGCTGGCCGGGTTGCCGGACTGGCCGGTGGCGTTCTGGCCCATCAGCGGTTCGGGTTGGCCGAAGTCGACGATAAAGCGCATGGCCGGTGCCAGCGTCGTATTGAAGTCCTGACCCCAAGCGAACGCGGCGGTATTGAGCGTGGTGTGATCGCCGCCAGCCGGCACGGGGCCGCGTACGGTCTGGCCATTGGCGTTCTTCCATTCATAGCGATGCAATTTGCCCCACTGCCAGGCTTTGTGATCGCCACCCAACTGGCTGTCGCCTGCGGTAATTGCCGCTGCGAGGCTGCGAGCGAGGATCGCCGGTTTGTCTTCTTTCTGAGCGGTGCGTGCATCGTCCCAGAACGGACTGTCTTCGCGGCCCAGCAAGTGGTCGGCCTGGGCTGCATAGGACAACTTGCCGTTGGCGACGAAGGCTTTCCAGGCCGGGCTGCTTTCCGGGCCCAGTTCATCGAGGAAAATCTGCTTCATGCTTTCTTGCAAGAACAGTTCGTAGATTGCCGCGTCGGTGGAGGTCGGGGCCAGTTTGCCGTCGAACGCCATCAAGCGAGTCAATGCCTCGCGCGCCTTGCCGCGATCCGCCACCGGCAGGGCTTCGATCGCCTGTTTGAGCGGCTGGGCCATGCCCGGTGCTTCGAACATTTTCTTCAGCTTGGCGGCGAACGTAGTGGTCTGGTCGTACTGCATGGCGATCAGGCTGCGGGTGTCATGTTTGCCCACGCCGGCCAGTTCGGCCAAACGCTCGCCGCGCTCCGGGGCCGACCAGGAGTTGGACAGCTGCATGCCGTAGCCATGGGGAATGACCCGCTGGTTGGCTGTGCCGAGCCAGCCTTGCGCCGGGTCCTGATCGTAAGGGTGCAGCATCGGGTCGGCGTAACCGTCCCAATCGTAGCGGTCTTCCCAGCCCGGCGAGGGCAGCAGGCCTTCGCCTTCGCGGCGATTCGGGTAGCGGCCGGTGACTTGCCAGCCGATGTTGCTGGCATCGGCAAACACCAGGTTCAAGGCGATGGCGCGGATCTCGCGGCTGGCGTCCGAGGCTTTCTCGACGCTCTGCGCACGGGACAGGTCGAAAAACGCATCAAGAGATTTGTCGTCAGTGAAGTTCGGTGTCTGCAACGCCAAACCGAAACCGCTGCCCTGTGCCAGACCCTGGGCGCTGTTGAGCAATGGACCATGGCGTGTTTCGTACACGGCTTCGCGAATCGGCCGCTGGCCTTTGACGAAATAGGTTTCGTTGCGCGTTATCGCCGGCTGCCATTTGCCGTTGGTTTCGTAGGCGAGACCGTTGCCCTGGCGGCGGATTTTTTCCAGGAACAAATCCTGGTTGTCGCCCATGACGCTGGTCGTGCTCCACGCCACTTTGCCGTTGAAACCGCCCAGCACCATCGGCAGACCGGCAATGGTCACGCCGGAAGCCTGATACTTCGGTGCGCGTATCTGCACATAGCTGAACAGCGACGGCACGCCCATCGGGCCATGGCTATCGCTGGCCAGCAGGCTTTTACCGCTGCGGCTGCGTTGCGGGGCGATCGCCCAGTTGTTCGACGAAGTGGCGCCGAGCAGATTCAGGTCAGAGAGCTGGCCTGTGGCTTTGCTGATGTCAGCCAGTCCCGGAATTTGTCCATTGAGCTTGATGCCTTGCAGCTTTTCGCTTTCGGCCAATGGCAGTTTTTCGTCGGGAGCGGACGGCGTCAGCCACGGCAGTTTGTCGGTGGTGAGCGTTTGCGCGAGCACCAGCGCGGAAATCTCTTCCGGCAGGTTGGCGGACTGGCTGAAGTTCAGCAGGCAGAAAATCAGCGCCGAATCTTCCGGCTGCCAGTATTCAGGCTTGTAGCCGCTGGCGGCGAGGTCCGCCGGCAACTTGTCGCGGTAGCGGAACAGGTAAGCGTTGACCCCGCGAGCGTAAACCTCAAAGAAGCGCTTGAGACGCGGTGAAGACGCTTTGTACAGCTCACCGGCGCTTTTTTTCAGGTTGACGGCGCGCATGTAGCGGTCGGCGTCCAGCAGGTCCGCACCGTGCATTTCCGCCAGACGACCCTGGGCCAGCAAGCGCAGGGTGACCATTTGCGTGATGCGGTCGCTGGCGTGCACATAACCGAGGCTGAACAGCGCGTCGTGGAACGTGCTGCTTTCGATCAACGGCATGCCCATGGCATTGCGGCGCACCGAAACATTCTGCGCCAGACCCTTCAGCGGCTGTACGCCGGAGGTCGGTGGAAGGGTGTCCTGGGCGTTGAAGCTCTGACAACCGGTCAGGCTCAAAACCCCCGCCACTGCTGCGGCAACGCCGAACCGGGGTAGAAAATGTGTATGGGCTGGCGAGGCCATGGCAAAGCTCCTGCGGGGGTAGCGTCAGTAAAGGCGCTACGTTAGTGAGCGGAAGGTGGGCGCGCAAGCGGGGTACAAGGTTATTTCAGGATTTGTCTGATAAGTTCAGCGACCAATGGTCAGGGAGGTTCGTCGGTATGCAGTTAATGGCAAACGCAGCACTGATCATCATCGATCAACAGAAAGGCATCCTTCACCCCAGGCTCGGCCGCCGGAACAACCCCGAGGCCGAGGAACGCATGCTGGAACTGCTGGGACATTGGCGGTGCAACGGGCGGCCGATCGTTCATGTGCAGCATCTGTCGCGATCGGAAGACTCAGTGTTCTGGCCGCGGCAGTCGGGCGTGGAGTTTCAGGAGCGATTTCTGCCATTGCCGGGTGAACATCTGATTCAAAAACAGGTGCCGGATGCGTTTTGTTCGACGGGGCTGGAGGCTCTGTTGCGCGAGGCGGGGATCGGGCAATTGATCATCGTTGGCGTGGCGACCCACAACTCGGTGGAATCCACGGCGCGCACGGCGGGCAATCTGGGGTTCGATGCATGGGTGGTCGAGGATGCGTGCTTTACCTTCGACAAGGCTGACTTTTTCGGGCATGCCCGCTCAGCTGAGGAGGTGCATGGGATGTCGCTGGGGAATTTGCATGGGGAGTATGCGACGGTGGTCAGTAGTGCGACGATTTTGCAGGCAGGCTGAGAAACCTGTGGGAGCGGGCTTGCCCGCGATGGCGATTTATCTGACACATCGATGTTGAATGTCCCGCCGTCTTCGCGGGCAAGCCCGCTCCCACAGGGATTGGAGTTGTGGGAGCGAGCCTGCTCGCGATGGCGATTCAACCGGCGAAAAAGCTCTTCGCCCGAAGCATCAAGCGCCGTGGCACTTCTTGAATTTCTTGCCGTTGCCGCATGGGCAAGGGTCGTTGCGGCCGACGTCTTTCAGGGCGTTGCGCACCGGTTCCTGGTGGGCGTGGCCGCAGTTCGGGCCGTGGACATGGCCATGGTCGTGATCATGGTGGTCATGATCGTGGTTGCAGTCAGGGCCATGGACATGGGGTTGCTGGGTCATCGGGGTTACTCCGGAATTAGATCGGCGGGGATTATCACGCCATTACGCGCCAGGTGCACGTAGTGAGCGATGAATAAACCGGTTTCCATCTCACCTTCCAGACGATAGGGAATGGCCTGCTCGGGGTTTTTCAGCTGTTTGACCAGATCCTTGACCTTGGGCCATAGATTAGTGCGGATCGGCACCCGGTAAGAACGGCTGGCCTTGGGTCCGATGGTAATCCAGTGTTCATGCGCGCCATCGGCCAGCAGGATGCCGCCCAGGTGAATGCGATACTCCAGACCGCGTACGGTCAGCTCGTTTTCGCTGCGGTTGTCGATGCGAAAGTGCAGGATGAAACGCTGCTCCAGCAGCTTGGCCCGCACCACTTCAACCCTGGCCAGATGCACCTCCGGGTCTGGCTCATCATTGCTGAACCAGGACGCGCAGCCGCCGAGCGCCAGACAAAGGGCAAGCGTGAGCAGACATTGTGCGAGTCGCCGGGTGATCATGGTCGTTCCTCTCCCTTGAACCCCAGTCTAGTCGTTAAAAGATCGCAGCCTTCGGCAGCTCCTACAGGGTGTACGCAATCCAATGTA
>NZ_JBSVXD010000306.1:0-4115 GCF_054070755.1 Pseudomonas sp. SDO5591_S426
GTATTGGTTTTGTGCATAAAATTTGTGAACGACCCCAACCACTGTGGGAGCGGGCTTGCCCGCGATGAGGCCGGCACAGGCACTAAAGAACCACCTTGGCCCGCCGCAACTCTTCAATCCGCTGCGCACTAAACCCCAACTCCCCCAACACCTGATCCGTATGCTCGCCCAACGCCGCACCAATATGCCGAGGCTGCGGCAAGCCATCCGAAAACTTCAGCGGACAGGCCATCTGCGCCTGACTCGAACCATCCCCACGCGGCACTTGCGTCACCAGCTCCCGCGCCCGCAACTGCGGATGCTTTACGGCTTCGCCGAGACTCAACACCGGCTCGACACAGGCATCCAGCTCTGCAAACAGCGCACTGAGTTCGGCAAAGTCATGCTTCTCGAATTCTACTTTCAGCGCATCCTTGAGCTTCTTCTGCTGCGCCGGTTGTGGCGACAGGCCCAGGCTCGCCAGTTCCTCCAGCCCCAACGCCACGCACAACTGCTTCATGAATGCCGGCTCCAGGCTACCTACCGACAACCAACGCCCATCCCTTGAACGGTAATAATCGTAGAAGCTGCCGCCATTGAGTATCTGGTCTTCGCGGCCCGGCTCGACGCCACAGGCCAGATACCCGGCGCCGGCCATGGCGTTCAGGCTGAAGGCGCAGTCAGTCATGCTTACATCCAGATGCTGCCCCTGCCCGGTTTGCTGGCGGGCGATCACTGCCGCCAACAGCCCGATCACGCCATGCAGCGACCCACCGGCAACATCTGCCACCTGCGCACCCAAGGGCAGCGGTCCGCTGTCGGCGCGGCCGGTGTAGCTCGCCAACCCGGCCAACGCCAGGTAATTGATGTCATGGCCGGCGCGGTCCTTGTAAGGACCGGTCTGGCCGTAACCGGTGATCGACACATAAATCAGCTTCGGATTGATCGCCTTCAAGGCTTCATAACCCAGGCCCAGACGCTCCATGACGCCGGGGCGGAACTGTTCCAGCACGATGTCGTAGTCCTGCAATAGCTGCTTGATCACCTCCAGCGCTTCGGGCTGCTTGAGGTCCAGCGCCAGGCTGCGTTTGTTGCGATTGAGGTAGGCGTGGCTGGCCGATACGCCCTGGTCGTGGGGCGGCAGTACACGCACAAGATCCATGCGCGTCGGTGATTCGATTCGCAGCACTTCGGCGCCCATGTCCGCCAGCAATAACGAGGCGAATGGCCCCGGCAGCAGAGTCGAGAAATCCAGAACCTTGAGTGATGCCAGTGGACCGAGCATGAATGTTCCCCCTGAATGATGCCTCCAGACTAGGCAGCCGGACGCTCAGGGGCAATCACCTTATGTGCCAGTGACGCTGACCGTTGTGCTCAGGTCGCAGGCAGAAAAAAACCCGCCGAAGCGGGTTTTTTCATCACGACAAGGCTTACTTGGCGTTAACCGGGGTTACCTCTTCGGCGTGGCCCAGAACATCGTCTTTAGGCTCGTCGGCGATGCCGCGACCGCCCGAGGCCAGCTCGGATTGCAGCACGTCGGTGTCCAGCTCCTTGACCCACTTGGCCACGACGATAGTCGCTACTGCGTTACCGACCAGGTTGGTCAGGGCACGGGCTTCGGACATGAAGCGGTCGATACCGAGGATCAGCGCCAAACCGGCAACCGGCAGGTGGCCAACGGCGGACAGGGTGGCAGCCAGTACGATGAAGCCCGAACCGGTCACACCGGCAGCGCCTTTGGAAGACAGCAGCAACACCACCAGCAGGGTGATCTGGTGCGTGATGTCCATGTGGGTGTCAGTTGCCTGGGCAATGAACACGGCCGCCATGGTCAGGTAGATCGCAGTACCGTCGAGGTTGAACGAGTAACCGGTCGGGATCACCAGACCCACGACGGACTTCTGCGCACCCAGACGCTCCATCTTGATCAGCATGCGTGGCAGAACCGATTCCGAAGAAGAAGTACCCAGCACGATCAGCAGTTCTTCACGGATGTAGCGGATCATTTTCAGAACGCTGAAGCCGTGGGCGCGAGCGATACCGCCCAGCACGATCAGGATGAACAGCAGGCAGGTGATATAGAAGCAGATCATCAGTTGACCCAGCTGCACCAGCGAGCCGACACCGTAGGCACCGATGGTGAAGGCCATCGCACCGAAGGCACCGATTGGCGCGAGCTTCATGATCATGTTGATGATGTTGAACATCACGTGGGCGAAGCGATCGATGAAGTCCAGCAGCGGCTTGCCGTAGGCACCCAGGCGATGCAGGGCGAAACCGAAGATCACCGAGAACATCAGCACTTGCAGGATGTCGCCCGTGGCGAACGCGCCGACGATGGTGCTCGGGATCACGTTGAGCAGGAAGCCGATGACGCTTTGATCAGCACCGGCCGCAACATAAGTGGCGACTTTGGAAGCATCCAGGGTGCTGACGTCGATGTGCATGCCAGCGCCTGGCTGCACGATGTTGACCACGACCAGGCCAACCAGCAACGCGATGGTCGAAACGATTTCGAAGTAGAGCAGCGCGTAACCGCCGGTCTTGCCAACCGATTTCATGTCCTGCATGCCAGCGATACCGCTGACGACGGTGCAGAAGATGATCGGGGCGATGATCATTTTGATCAGCTTGATGAACCCGTCACCCAGTGGCTTAACGGCCACACCGATCTGGGGATAGAAGTGACCGAGCAAAATACCGATGACAATTGCAACGATCACCTGGAAATACAGGGATTTGTACAGTGGCTGACGAGTCGTCATTGCAAAGTTCCTCAAGAGTGCGCGCTGCCAACATCCATCTATGGCCGGCGACACCTGAATTGCGAACCCTCCTGCACTGGAGGGATTTGTTTTTTCGAGCTGCGCGACGGCAAGCATCTACCGGTTGTATCGCAAAGCCCGTGCCACCTTCCGGCAAACCCCTGCAAGCCTTTTGATATCAAGGGCTGCAGGTTTTTCTTTGTCTCCTGACGGCCACGATGCGGTGGCGGATTTCCGCCCTTCGGCCAAATCGCCTCCTGCAATTTGGCGGATATCCGCCTTGTTCATCGATTGGAACCGCGGCTACCATCCGTCGCTCAATGCACGGATTTGCCTGTTATGCGCGAACGCACCATCGCCAGTCATTTCGCCCGCGCCGTGCTCGGTGGTGCGCAGCGGCGTGGCTTCGACTATTCCAGCCTGTTGCAGCAACTGGGGATCAGCCCCGAGTTGCTCGACGAGCCGCGCGCGCGCATCGCTCCGGAGCAGTTCACCCGGCTGATCCAGACACTGTGGCTGGCGCTGGACGACGAATACCTGGGTTTCGGGCACGGTCCCAGCAAGCCGGGCAGCTTCGCGATGATGTGCCATGCGGTCATCCATTGCCGGAATCTGGATAAGGCGCTCAACCGGGGCTTATTGTTTTATAGCCTATTCCCCGACGCCCCGCGCCTGACCCTGACGCGCGAAGACGAAATGATCCGCCTGAGCCTGGACGATTCGCAGCTTTGGGACCCGGACCATTTCCTCAGCGAAAGCCTGTTGGTGATCTGGCACCGTTTCGGCAGTTGGCTGATCGGCCAGCGGATTCGCCTGGAGCAGGCCACGTTCAGTTATCCGCGACCGGAACACGGTGCCGAGTACGACTTGCTGTTTTCTTGTCCTCTGACGTTTTCCACATCCCAGAGCAGCCTGCTGTTTCACGGCCGCTACCTGAACATGCCGCTGTTGCAGGACGAACGCACCCTCAAGCATTTTCTCGAACACTCACCGGCCAATCTGCTGTCGCGCCCGGATGACGGCAACAGCCTGAGCAGTCAGTTACGGCGCTTGCTCAGCAGCGACAGTTCACGCTGGCCGGACCTGGAAGCCGTCGCCGCACACCTGCATATCAGTCCGCAGACGCTGCGCCGGCATCTGCGCGAGGAAGGCACCAGTTTTCAGGAGTTGAAGGATCAGTTGCGCCGCGACATTGCGATCTATCACCTGAGCCGCAACGATCTGCCTTTGCAGCAGATCGCCGAACAGCTGGGATTCTCCGAGCCTTCGGCGTTTCATCGGGCGTTCAAGAAGTGGACGGGGCTGACACCGGGGGCGTATCGGGCGCAGGAAAACTGAGCGCATAACCTGTAGGAGCACGGCTTGCCGGCG
>NZ_JBSVXD010000307.1:0-4095 GCF_054070755.1 Pseudomonas sp. SDO5591_S426
TACAGGGTGTACGCCGTATTTATGTAGGCGCTGCCGCAGGCTGCGATCTTTTGATGCTTGTTGCTGTGGAACGGGACTGTTGCAAAGTATGTCTAGACTCTCACTGTCCCTATTGAGTAAAAAACAATGACAACGACCACCGCTACAGAACCTCTCTACACCGGCGAAGAACGCAGCAAGCGGATCTTCGCCATTGTCGGCGCCTCGTCCGGCAACCTCGTCGAATGGTTCGACTTCTACGTCTACGCCTTCTGTGCGATCTATTTCGCCCCGGCGTTTTTCCCGTCCGACAACCCGACGGTGCAGCTGGTAAACACCGCGGGCGTTTTCGCCGCCGGGTTTCTGATGCGGCCGATTGGCGGCTGGATCTTCGGCCGTGTCGCGGACAAGCACGGGCGCAAGAATTCGATGCTGATCTCGATTTTGATGATGTGCTTCGGCTCGTTGCTGATCGCTTGTCTGCCGACGTACGCCAGCATCGGCGTCTGGGCGCCGATCCTGTTGTTGTTCGCTCGTTTGCTGCAAGGCTTGTCGGTGGGCGGCGAATACGGCACCACGGCGACCTACATGAGCGAAGTCGCGCTCAAGGGCCAGCGCGGGTTCTTCGCGTCGTTCCAGTACGTGACCCTGATTGGCGGACAGCTGCTGGCGGTGTCGCTGGTGGTGATCCTGCAACAGTTCCTCAATGAAGACGAATTGCGTGCCTACGGCTGGCGGATTCCGTTCGTGGTCGGTGCGGTGGCGGCGGTGATTTCGTTGTTCCTGCGTCGTTCGTTGAAAGAAACCAGCAGCAAGGAAATGCGCGAGAACAAGGACGCCGGCAGCATTACCGCGCTGTTCCGCGACCATAAAGCTGCATTCATAACCGTGTTGGGTTATACCGCCGGTGGCTCGCTGATTTTCTATACCTTCACCACGTACATGCAGAAATACCTGGTGAACACCGCTGGCATGCACGCCAAGACCGCCAGCTACATCATGACCGGCGCGCTGTTCCTTTATATGTGCATGCAGCCGCTGTTCGGCATGCTCGCCGACAAGATCGGCCGACGTAACTCGATGCTCTGGTTCGGCGCCCTCGGCACTTTGTGCACCGTGCCGATTTTGCTGAGCCTGAAAAGCGTCAGCAGTCCGTTCCTGGCTTTTGTACTGATCACTCTGGCGCTGGCGATCGTCAGTTTCTACACCTCGATCAGCGGCCTGGTGAAAGCCGAGATGTTCCCGCCGGAAGTGCGCGCACTGGGTGTGGGCCTGGCGTATGCGGTGGCGAATGCGATCTTCGGCGGATCGGCGGAATTTGTGGCCCTGAGCCTGAAGAACGTAGGCATGGAAAACTCCTTCTACTGGTACGTGACGGTGATGATGGCGATCGCGTTCCTGTTCAGCCTGCGTCTGCCGCGACAGGCGAAGTATCTGCACCACGATCTTTGATCTTTACGCGGGCCTCACCGGCCCGCGCCTCCAGGGACTGTTTATGAACCAGCGACCGGGCAATCAATTGTTCGATGCCTATTTCACTGCCCGCGATATGCGTGACGTGTTCTGCGATCAGGGCCGCGTCCAGGCCATGCTCGATTTTGAAGCGGCACTGGCCCGGGCCGAAGCGCGGGTCGGTTTGATTCCGCAGACGGCGGTGGCGCCGATCATGGCCGCGTGTCAGGCCGGGCATTACGACTTTGCAGCCCTCGGCGAGGCGATTGCCACGGCGGGCAATTCGGCGATTCCGTTGGTCAAGGCGTTGGGCAAACAGATCGCCGCGAAGGACGCCGAAGCCGAGCGCTACGTGCATCTGGGCGCGACCAGTCAGGACGTGATGGACAGCGGCCTGGTGCTGCAACTGCGCCGCGCACTGGAACTGATCGAAAGCGATCTGGCGCAATTGGGGCAAGTTCTCGCGACCCAGGCTCAGCGTTATGCGGCTACGCCGCTGGCCGGGCGCACCTGGTTGCAACACGCGACACCGGTCACCCTCGGCATGAAAGTCGCCGGTTGGTTGGGCGCGGTGACTCGTAATCGCCAGCGTTTGATCGAACTCAAACCACGCCTGCTGGTGCTGCAATTCGGCGGCGCTTCCGGGACGCTCGCCGCGCTCGGTGATCAGGCCATGCCGATTGCCCAGGCGCTGGCCGAAGAGCTGCAACTGAACCTGCCTGAACAGCCATGGCACACCCAACGCGATCGCGTGGTGGAATTTGGCGCGGTGCTTGGCCTTATCGCCGGCAGCCTCGGCAAACTCGGCCGCGACATCAGCCTGTTGATGCAAACCGAGGCGGGCGAAGTGTTCGAACCTTCGGCGCCGGGCAAGGGTGGTTCCTCGACCATGCCGCACAAACGCAACCCGGTAGGCGCGGCGGTGCTGATCGGCGCGGCGACTCGTGTACCCGGTCTGCTCTCGACGCTGTTCAGCGCCATGCCACAAGAACACGAACGCAGTCTCGGGTTGTGGCATGCAGAATGGGAAACCCTGCCGGAGATTTGCTGCCTGGTGTCCGGCAGCCTGCAACAAGCGCTGTTGGTCGCCCAAGGTCTGGAAGTGGACGCCGAACGCATGGCGCGCAACCTCGACCTGACCCAAGGCCTGGTGCTCGCCGAAGCGGTGAGCATCGTCCTCGCGCAACGGGTTGGTCGCGATACCGCGCATCATTTGCTGGAGCAATGCTGCAAACGTGCCGTGGCCGAACAGCGTCATCTGCGCGCGGTGCTCGGTGACGAACCGCAAGTGACTGCCGAACTGTCGGCCGCCGAACTCGATCAACTGCTGCACCCCGCTCATTACCTCGGCCAGGCCAAAACCTGGGTCGAGCGAGCGGTGGCCGAACATTCTGCATTGACTGCCTGAAGGAGATTGCTGTGGCTTTCGTTCAACTCGCCGATGGCGAACTACATTATCAAGTTGATGGACCGGTCGATGCGCCGGTGCTGGTGCTGTCCAACTCACTGGGCACCGACCTGCACATGTGGGACGCGCAGATCCCGGCGTTCACCGAGCATTTTCGCGTGCTGCGTTTCGACACTCGCGGTCACGGCAAATCGCTGGTAACCCCGGGGCCGTACAGCATCGAGCAACTGGGCCACGACGTGCTGGCGCTGCTGGATGCCTTGCACATCGAGCGCGCGCATTTCTGCGGGCTGTCCATGGGCGGGTTGATCGGCCAGTGGCTGGGCATCAATGCCGGTGAGCGTTTGAACAAACTGATCGTGTGCAACACGGCAGCGAAAATCGGTGATCCGTCGATTTGGAATCCGCGTATTGAAATGGTGCTGCGCGATGGTCAGGCGGCGATGGTTGCCCTGCGTGACGCGTCGATTGCACGCTGGTTCACCCCGGACTTCTCCGAGGCCAACCCGGCGGCGGCCAAGCAGATTACCGACATGCTCGCGGCGACTTCGCCGGAAGGTTATGCGGCCAACTGCGCAGCAGTGCGCGATGCCGATTTCCGTGATCAGTTGTCCTTGATCAAGGCGCCGTTGCTGGTAATCGCCGGCGCTCAGGATGCGGTCACGCCGCCGTCCGGCGGGCACTTCATTCAGGAGCATGTGCCGGGCGCCGAGTACGCCGAGTTCCATGCCGCGCATTTGTCCAACGTCCAGGCCGGTAGCGCGTTCAGCGAGCGGGTGCTGGCGTTTCTGTCGGCTCAGTGAGGATTATTTCGTGGACGAGAAACAACGTTACGACGAGGGAATGGAAGTCCGTCGCGCAGTGCTCGGCGATGCCCACGTCGACCGCAGCCTGACCACCCTGACCGAGTTCAACTCGGAGTTTCAGGAGATGATCACCCGCCACGCCTGGGGCGACATCTGGACACGTCCCGGCCTGCCGCGCCATACGCGCAGCCTGATCACCATCGCCATGCTGATCGGCATGAACCGCGAGGGCGAACTCAAACTGCACCTGCGTGCTGCCGCCAACAACGGCGTGAGCCGTGGCGAGATCAAGGAAGTGATCATGCAGAGTGCGATCTATTGCGGGATTCCGGCGGCGAATGCGACGTTCCACTTGGCGGAAGCGGTGTGGGATGAGTTGGGGGTTGAGTCGCGGGAATAGGGTCGCGGTTTAAAAAGATCGCAGCCTTTGGCAGCTCCTACAGGGGAAAG
>NZ_JBSVXD010000308.1:0-4076 GCF_054070755.1 Pseudomonas sp. SDO5591_S426
CAATCCCCTGTAGGAGCTGCCGCAGGCTGCGATCTTTTGATCTTCGCGACTTAAACTCGCAATGTGCGGGTCATACGCAGCGCCAGCAAACTACCGCAGACAATCACGCCCGCCAGCAGGTACAACGCCGCATCGGTCGAACCGGTGCTGTCCTTGACCCAACCCACCAGGTACGGACTGAGGAAACCAGCCATCTGCCCCATGGAATTGATCAGCGCCAAGCCACCCGCCGCAGCACCCGCGCTGAGCAGGGCGGTCGGCACTGGCCAGAACATCGGCAGGCCGGTGAGGGCGCCCATGGTGGCGATGGTCAGGCCGAGGATGGCGATGGCCGGGTTGGCGGCGAAGTTCACCGCGATCAACAGACCGAGCGCGCCCATCAGCATCGGCACTACCAAATGCCAGCGTCGTTCTTTGCGCAAGTCGGCCGAGCGGCCGACCATCAGCATGAACACGGCGGCCAGCAGATACGGGATCGCACTCAGCCAACCAATCACCAGGTTATCGCTGAAGCCCAGGTTCTTGATGATCGACGGCAGCCAGAAGTTGATCGCGTACACGCCGCTCTGAATGCAGAAGTAGATCAGGCCGAACGCCCAGATCGCCGGATTCTTGAACACCGCCAGCAGTGAATCAGTGGTGGTTTTAGGTTTGTTGGCCAGGTCTTCGGCGTGGTCGGCTTCCAGCACCGAGCGTTCGAATGGGGTCAGCCATTTGGCATTGGCGTAGCTGTCGCTGAGCAGGAAGTAAGCCAGTGCGCCCAGCACAACAGTCGGCACGCCTTGCAGCAGGAACATCCACTGCCAACCGGCCAAACCGCCTTGCCCGGCCGCGAAGTGATTGAGAATCCAGCCAGAGAACGGGCTGCCGAGCAGGCCCGACACCGGGATCGCCGACATGAACAGCGCCATGATGCGGCCACGGCGGAAGGTCGGGAACCACTGCGAGAGGTACAGCACCACGCCTGGGAAGAACCCGGCTTCGGCGGCGCCGGTGAACAGGCGCAAAGTGTAGAACTCGGTCGGTGTGGTGACGAACAGCAGGCAGGTCGACAGCGTGCCCCAGGTGATCATCATCAGCGCGATCCAGCGTCGCGGGCCGAATTTGGTCAACGCCAGGTTGCTCGGCACGCCGCACAGCACGTAGCCGATGAAGAAAATCCCGGCGCCGAGGCCGTACACGGTTTCGCTGAATTTCAGTGCGTCGAGCATCTGCAGTTTGGCAAATCCAACGTTCACCCGGTCGAGGTAGTTGAACAGGTAGCAGATGAAAATGAAGGGGATCAAACGCAGGGTAATGCGTTTGTAGACGGCGTTTTTCTCGTCAACGATGGCCTGGGTAGCGGCGGCGCTCTGTGACATGGCGGCTCTCTCTTTATTATGATTTTTTGCGATGCAAAGGGTAACGTTGATCGCCCAGAGAGTCTCGACCACCCTCGGGGCTGCTGTCTTTGTGCCTGAGCACAGGGTTTGTCACCAAGCCCTGTGCGGGTGAACAACCACGCTTTCAAGGATCACCGTTATGTTCGAACTCGATCACGACCTGGCCCAGGACATCGTCGACCGTGCGATGGCGATCCTGCCGTACAACGTCAACGTCATGGATAGTCAGGGTTTGATCCTCGGCAGCGGCGAACCGGAGCGGGTCAACACCCGGCATGAAGGCGCGCAACTGGTATTGGCCAACGGTCGCGTGGTCGAGATCGATGCGCAAACGGCGGCCCACCTCAAAGGCGTGCAGCCGGGGATCAACCTGCCGCTGATGCTCGACCAGCGCTTGATCGGCGTGCTGGGCATCACCGGCGAACCCGAACAACTGCGCACCTACGCCGAGCTTGTGCGGATGACTGCCGAGATGCTGGTGGGTCAGCGCAACCAGCAAGCCGAGCAACAATGGCGGCGTCAGCGTTGCGATGATCTGCTGGCATTGCTGCTCAGCGATGCCGGGAGTTCGCCGCGCTTGATTGACGAAGCACAACAACTCGGGCTCAAGCCGCAGATGACGCGGGTGCCGTACCTGTTCGAACTGGGCATGGAACACGGGCCGGGGCAAACCGTCGAGGCGCTTAGTGCGTGGCTGACCTCGCGCTATCCCGATAGCTGGTGCGTCAGCTCGGCGAAGTCCTCGTTGCTGTGGTGTCGGCCGGCCAACCAGACTGTCGAGAATGATCGCTTGCTGGAAAAACTCGACGGCCTGGGCTGGAACATTCTGCGCCTGGCCGTGGGCGGTCAGGCCGATGGGTTGACCGGGTTGCGCCGCTGCTATCGTCGGGTTGGCGACTTGCTGGCCTATGGGCGCGATGTGTTGCCCGGTTCGCGCTTGCTGACGCTCAACCGCTATCGATTGCCGGTGATGCTCTGGCGCCATCGCAACGACGATGCTCTGGACGAATTGCTCAACCCGCTGCGCAAGGTCATCGCCAAGGACAACAACGGCCAGTTGCTCGCGACCTTGCGCAGTTGGTGCGAACACGACGGCCAAAGCCAGGCGTGCGCCGAGGCGTTGGGCATTCATCGCAACAGTCTGCGCTATAGGATGGAGCGGATTGCCGAGCTTAGCGGTGTTGATCCGCTGAAGCTGGACGGCATGCTGGCGTTGTACCTTGGCGTGCAACTTCTGCCCCAGACCGACACCAACTTATAAGTCACCACAAATCACTGTGGGAGCGGGCTTGCCCGCGAAGAGGCCATCACATCCAACATGCATGGTGACTGACCCACCGCCATCGCGGGCAAGCCCGCTCCCACAGGGATCAGTGGTGGTGCACAGATTTGTGAGTAGTGCCGGGTTTTGTGGAAATGAACAATAATCCTCTTGCCCGCTTGTGCAGCGGACCGGCGTTATTGTTCATGGCGGCTGGCAGCATGTGGGCATTGGAACTGGAGAATTCCCATGAAAATCGTGATCGCCCCCGATTCGTTCAAAGACAGCCTCAGCGCGCAAGGTGTGGCCGATGCCATCGCCCTCGGGCTGGCCGAAGTCTGGCCTGATGCGCAGTTGATCAAATGCCCGATGGCCGACGGCGGGGAAGGGACCGTCGAGTCGATTCTGGCGGCGTGCGATGGCGAACTGCGCCGCAACGATCTACGCGGGCCGTTGGGGACCACGGTAAATGCCGCGTGGGGCTGGTTGCCCGACAGCCACACCGCGATCATCGAAATGGCCGAAGCCAGTGGTTTGCAGTTGGTGCCGCTGGCTCAGCGGGATGCTTGCGTCAGCAGCACCTTCGGTACCGGCGAGTTGATTCGCGCGGCGCTGGACGCCGGCGCGCAGCGGGTGATTCTGGCCATCGGCGGCAGTGCGACCAATGATGGTGGCGCCGGGGCCATGCAAGCCTTGGGTGTAAAGCTGCTCGACGCTCAGGGTCAGTCGCTCGCGCCGGGCGGTTTGGCGCTCGGGCAATTGGCGCGCATCGACCTCAGCGACATCGACCCGCGTTTGGTCGATGTGCGTTTCGACATCGCCGCCGACGTCAACAATCCCCTGTGCGGCCCCCACGGTGCCTCGGCGATTTTCGGGCCGCAAAAAGGTGCGTCGCCTGAGCAGGTCCAGCAACTGGATCGCGCCCTCGGACACTTTGCCGAGCACTGCGCAAATGTTCTGGAAAAGGACGTGCGCGACGAACCGGGCAGTGGCGCGGCGGGCGGTTTGGGGTTTGCGGCCAAGGCGTTTTTGGGCGCGCAATTCAAGGCCGGTGTCGAGGTGGTGGCCGAACTGGTGGGCCTGGCTGATGCGGTTAAAAATGCCGATCTGGTGATCACCGGCGAAGGGCGTTTCGACGCACAAACCCTGCGCGGCAAGACGCCGTTTGGCGTGGCGCGCATTGCCCGGCAGCACGGCGTGCCGGTCATCGTTATCGCCGGAACGCTGGGCGAGGGTTATCAGGCGCTGTACGAACATGGCATCGACGCCGCGTTCGCTTTGGCGAGCGGGCCGATGACGCTGGAGCAGGCGTGTTCCCAGGCGCCGCGTTTGCTGCAAGAGCGGGCGAGCGATGTGGCGCGGGTTTGGCGGGTGGCCGTTCGCCGTTAAAAGCAAAAGATCGCAGCCTTCGGCAGCTCCTACATTGGAATTGC
>NZ_JBSVXD010000309.1:0-4053 GCF_054070755.1 Pseudomonas sp. SDO5591_S426
CACAGGTGTTCGCATTCCTTTGTAGGAGCTGCCGAAGGCTGCGATCTTTTGCTCTAAATTGCCGAACAGCTACCCACCCGGTAAAGTGCCGCTCCCCCCGTTTCGCCAGAGGTAGAACCATGAGCCAGTCCATTGATATTGCCGTGATCGGCGCCACCGGTACTGTCGGCGAAACGCTGGTGCAGATTCTCGAAGAGCGCGACTTCCCGATCGGCAACCTGCACTTGCTGGCCAGTAGCGAATCCGCCGGCAGTTCGGTGCCGTTTCGCGGCAAGAACGTGCGTGTGCGCGAAGCCGATGAGTTCGACTTCAGCAAAGTGCAACTGGTGTTCTTTGCCGCAGGCCCGGCAGCGACCCTGAGTTTCGCTTCCCGCGCTACCGCTGCCGGTTGCTCGATCATCGACCTGTCCGGCGCCTTGCCCGCCGATCAGGCGCCGCAAGTGGTGCCGGAAGCCAACGCCCAAGTGCTGGCCGGTCTGAAAAAGCCATTCCAGGTCAGCAGCCCGAGCCCATCGGCTACCACGCTGGCGGTGGTGCTCGCGCCATTGCTGGGTTTGCTCGACTTGCAGCGCGTCAGCCTGACCGCCAGCCTGGCGGTGTCGGCTCAAGGTCGCGAGGCTGTCAGCGAACTGGCGCGGCAGACCGCCGAGCTACTCAATGTGCGTCCGCTGGAGCCGAAGTTCTTTGATCGGCAGATGGCCTTCAACCTGCTGGCACAAGTCGGCAAGCCGGACGAGCAGGGCCATACCCTGCTGGAAAAACGCCTGGTGCGAGAGCTGCGGCAGGTGATGGCGCTGCCTTCTCTGAAAATATCCGTCACTTGCATTCAAGCCCCGGTGTTTTTTGGCGATAGCTATAGCGTGACCCTGCAGTCCGCGAGCGAAATCGACCTGACGAAAGTCAACGCCGCACTGGAAGACGCACCCGGCATCGAACTGGTCGAGGCCGGTGATTATCCGACTGCGGTCGGCGATGCGGTGGGGCAGGATGTGGTCTACGTTGGTCGGGTTCGCCACGGTATCGACGACCTGTCGGAACTAAATATCTGGCTGACGTCAGATAACGTACGCAAGGGCGCCGCGCTCAATGCTGTGCAGCTGGCTGAGTTGTTGATTAAAGACCTGCTGTAAAAGATACTTGATCGCGCGCAACGCCCTACGGCAGCGGCAATCAACACCTTCTCGCTGGCCGAGGAATGTTCAAACTAAGGATGAGCTATGGTTCAAGTTCGCAAACTGGTGTTAGCAATAGCGGCCGCCTCGGCGCTGTCCTCCGGTATGGCGCATGCCCTCGGGCTCGGGGAGCTGACCCTGAAATCGACGCTCAACCAGCCGCTGGTGGCGGAAATCGAGCTGCTCGATGTCAAGGATCTCACCGCTGCCGAAGTGGTGCCGAGCCTGGCTTCACCTGAAGATTTCGCCAAGGCGGGTGTCGACCGCCAGGCGTTTCTCAACGACTTGACCTTTACCCCGGTGCTTAACGCCAGTGGTAAAAGCATCCTGCGTGTGACTTCCAGCAAGCCGCTCTCCGAACCGATGGTGAAATTCCTGGTTCAAGTGATGTGGCCCAACGGTCGTTTGCTGCGCGACTACAGCGTGCTGCTCGATCCGTCCAAATTCTCGCCGCAAACCGCTGAAGCGGCTGCGCAACCGGCGCCGACCGGCACCACGCCTGTCACCGGCGCAACCCAACCGACCCAATACACCACCACGCCGCGTGACACCCTTTGGGAAATCGCCGCGAAGGCGCGTAACGGCGGTTCGATTCAACAAACCATGCTGGCGATCCAGGCGCTGAACCCGGATGCCTTCATCGACGGCAACATCAATCGCTTGAAAACCGGGCAAGTGCTGCGCCTGCCGGATCAAACGCAAAGCACCAACCTGCCGCAACCCAAGGCCATTGCCGAAGTGGCGGCGCAGAACACCGCGTGGCGCCAGGGTCGTCGCTATGTGGCGAAGCCTGGCACCGGCCAGCAGCAACTCGATGCGACCAATCGCGGTCGCGGTGACGCGCCAGCCACGCAGGCCGGTCAGGACAAGCTGAGCCTGGTTTCCGCCGAGTCCGGCAAGGCCGGTGGCAAAGGTCAGGCAGGCGACGCCAAGGCGTTGGGCAACAAATTGGCCGTCACCCAGGAAAGCCTCGACACGACCCGTCGTGACAATGCCGAACTGAAAAGCCGCGTGGCCGATCTGCAAAGTCAGATGGACAAGCTGCAACGCCTGATCGAACTGAAGAACAATCAACTGGCCAAGTTGCAGGCCGAAGGCGCCGCGGGCGCGCCGGCTGCCGCTACCGCCGCGACCGCTCCGGCGATCACCGCTGAGCTGGCGCCCAATCCGACTGCAACGCCTGCCGAGCCTGTGGCTGCGGTGCCGGCAGCTACTGAAGCCACTCCGGCGCCAGCCGAACAACCCGTCGAGCCAAAACCGGCTGCCTCCGACGAGCAGAAGTTCAACGAATTGCTGACCAACCCGTGGCTGCTGGGTCTGGCCGGTGGCGGGGCGGTAGTCGTTTTGCTGTTGTTGCTGTTGCTGGCACGTCGCCGTAAAGCCCAGCAGGAAGCCGAGAAACACCTGCGCATGGCCCGTGCCTTGTCCGAAGAGCAAGAGTTCTCCGCCGAACTCGACCTGCCGGAAAGCAGCTTCGAAGGCCTGGAAGTTCCACCGCCAAGCGTGAAGCTTGCGACCGCTCCGGCACCTGCGCCAGCGCCAGTGATTACCCCGGTTGTGGTAACGCCACCGATCGCAGCGCCGCTGGTCGCTCCAGCCGCCGAGCGCTCGGACGATGTGTTGGGTCAAGCCCAGTCGCACATCGCTGCCGGTCGCCTGAACCAGGCTGCCGCGCTGCTGGAAGAGGGCATCAAGCAAGAGCCGCAGCGCAGTGATCTGCGTCTCAAGCTGATGGAAGTCTACGGTCTGCAGGGCGACCGCGATGCGTTCGTGGTTCAAGAGCGTCAGTTGGTGGCCAATGGCGAAAACTTCGCCCAGGTCGAAAAACTGAAAAGCCGTTTCCCGGCCATGGCTCTGGTCGCTGCTGGCGGTATCGCCGCTGCTGCCGTCGCGGCCGAGCTGGACGCGCAATACGTCAAGGATCTGTTGCTGGATGAGCCGCAAGCACCAGAATCAGAGCCCGCGCCGATTGACGACGACTTCGACAGTGCTTTCGATCTGAGTCTCGACGACCTGGAAAACGTTGCGCCGGCCGCGGCTGAACCCGTTCCAGCCCCAGCCGTCGACGATCTCGACAGTGCGTTCGATCTGAGTCTTGATGACCTGGACAACATCACTCCGGCAGCTGCTGCGCCAGCGCCGCAGGCGGAACCGGAACCGGAACCGATTGCGACTCTGGACGAGCTGGAAGATTTCCCGCTGGACGACGACCTGAGCTTTGAATCGGTGTTGCAGCAGCAGACTGAAATCAAGGAAAACCTCGACGACCTGTCGGATTTCGATCTGGACATGGACCTCGGTGCCGAACCGTCCCCGGCCATTCTGGCGGAAGACGATTTCCTGCTGGATCTGGATGAGGGCGTGAAGGATCTGCCGCCGGTCGAAGCGCCAGTCGTGGCCGAAGCGCCGCTGGACGACCTGGAGCTGCCGGCCGATTTCGACTTGTCGCTGGCCGACGAGATGGACGCTGCAACGACTCCGAATGCATTCGAGTCCGAGCTGGATGACGTCAACGCCGAACTGGATCGCCTGTCCCAGAGCATCAGCGAGCCAACGTTCACCGTGGATGATGCCTTGGCTACCGTCGACGACGAGCCGGACTTCGATTTCCTCTCTGGCACCGACGAAGTCGCTACCAAACTCGATCTGGCCCAGGCTTACATCGACATGGGTGACAACGACGGCGCCCGCGACATCCTCAATGAAGTGGTGACCGAAGGCGACGCCGGGCAGAAGAGCGAAGCCAAGGAGATGCTTTCGCGTCTGGCTTAAGTTAATCGTTGGACAAAGCGGCAGCCCATTGAGGCTGCCGTTTTTGCTTGTGGGATCAAAAGATCGCAGCCTTCGGCAGCGCCTACAGAAGGACATGCGATACCTTGTA
>NZ_JBSVXD010000310.1:0-4040 GCF_054070755.1 Pseudomonas sp. SDO5591_S426
ATGTGTTTCCCTGTAGGAGCTGCCGCAGGCTGCGATCTTTTTGATTTTTATGCCTGGTGGCTAATCCGCCCATCCACCAGTGTGTAACGCACAACACCCGGCAAGCTATGCCCAATGAACGGGCAGTTCTCGCCCTTGGACAGCCAGGTCTCACCGGCCACGGTCGAAGCCGCAGGGTCGAACAGCACGATGTCCGCCGCACCACCCACCGCCAGTTTGCCCGCCGGCAGGCGCAAGGCCCCGGCCGGGCCAGCGCTCAGGCGCGCCAGCAGAGTCGGCAAGTCCAGCAAACCGTCTTCCACCAATGTCATCGCCAGCGGCAGCAACAACTCAACGCTGCTGATGCCCGGTTCCGTCGCACCGAACGGCGCCAGTTTGGCGTCCCGTTCGTGGGGCTGGTGATGGCTGGAAATGGCCGAGACCACGCCTGATTTCACTGCCTCACGCAGGCCGTCGCGGTCGGCGCGGGTGCGTAGCGGCGGTTGCACGTGATACAGGCTGCTGAAGTCGATCAGTGCTTCGTCGGTCAGGATCAATTGATACAACGCGACATCGGCGGTGACCTTCAAGCCACGGGCCTGAGCCTGGGCGATCAGGGCCACACCGCGAGCGCTGGTGAGCTGGCTGAAGTGCGCACGCACGCCGGTTTGCTCGACCAACAGCAGATCCCGGGCCAGGGCCACGGTTTCGGCGGTTTCCGGAATGCCCGGCAAGCCGAGGAAGCTCGCGGTCGGGCCTTCGTGGGCCAGGCCACCTTCGGCAAGGTCGTGATCCTGAGAGTTGAAAATCACCGTCAGGTCGAAGGTTGCCGCGTAGTCCAGCGCCCGGCACAGGGTGCGGGTATTGCGGAAGCTCTCCAGGCCGTTGCCGAAAGCCACGCAACCGGCATCGCGCAAGGCAACCAGTTCGGCCAGCTGTTCGCCGTCCAGGCCTTTGCTCAGGGCGCCGATCGGGAAGACTTTGGTGTTGCCGGCCTCGCGGGCGCGGTCGAGGATCAGTTCGGCCACGGCCGAGGTGTCCAGAACCGGTTTGGTCTTCGGCGGGCAGCACAGGCTGGTGACACCGCCGGCCGCTGCGGCACGGGTTTCGCTGACGATCGAGCCTTTACGGCTGTAACCCGGCTCGCGCAGGGCGACGTTGAGGTCGACCAAGCCAGGCGCGGCTACCAGGCCTTTGGCGTCGATGGTGTCGACAGCGACAAAACCTGCCGGCGCGGCGCCCAGGGCGACGATCTTGCAGGCTTCAATATGGATGTCGGTGACTTGATCCAGGCCGCTGGCCGGATCGATGACGCGGGCGCCGAGAATGCTGAGCTTCACTGAACGTTCTCCTGCTCGAATTGGCGCTGGGCTGTTTGCCCGCTCATGGCCATGGACAGCACGGCCATACGAATTGCGATGCCGTAGGTCACCTGGTTGAGGATCACCGAGTGCGGACCGTCGGCCACCGCCGACTCAATCTCCACGCCGCGGTTGATCGGCCCCGGGTGCATGACGATGCAATCGGGTTTGGCGCCGGCCAGGCGCGCGGTGGTCAGGCCGAACAGGCGGTAGAACTCGCCTTCGCTCGGCAGCAGGCCACCGGTCATGCGCTCACGTTGCAGGCGCAACATGATCACCACGTCGACGTCTTTGAGGCCTTCGGTCATGTCGGTGTAGACCTTCACGCCGTATTGCTCGATGCCGATCGGCAGCAGGGTTTTCGGCGCGATCACGCGGATGTCCGGGCAACCGAGGGTTTTCAGGGCCAGCATGTTCGAACGCGCCACCCGCGAGTGCAGGATGTCGCCGACGATGGCCACCGAGAGGTTTTCGAACCCGCCCTTGTGCCGGCGGATGGTGAGCATGTCGAGCATGCCCTGGGTCGGGTGCGCGTGACGGCCGTCGCCACCGTTGATGATTGCCACTTGCGGGCAAACATGTTCAGCGATGAAGTGCGCGGCGCCGGAATCACCGTGGCGCACGACGAACATGTCGGCGGCCATGGCTTCCAGGTTGCGCAGCGTGTCGAGCAGGGTTTCGCCCTTGCTCGCCGACGATGTCGACACGTTGAGGGTGATCACGTCCGCCGACAACCGCTGGGCCGCCAGTTCGAAGGTGGTGCGGGTGCGGGTGGAGTTCTCGAAAAACACGTTGCACACGGTTTTGCCGCGCAGCAACGGGACTTTCTTCACCGCCCGGGCGCCGACTTCGAGGAAGGAGTCGGCAGTGTCGAGGATTTCCGTCAGCAACTCGCGGCGCAAACCGTCGAGCGAGAGGAAGTGGCGCAGCTGGCCCTGATTATTGAGCTGCAGCGGGCGCTTGGTATCTAGAGGCGTCATCGCGAGGGGGACTCTCAATAGGGCGGATTAAAGGGCGAGGTCTTGCAGTTCGAGCGCGAGCTCCGGGCCGGACAGCTTCACGCGCTCGTGAGCGGCCAGCGACAGGGTTGCGCCGACCACGTTCGGGCGGATCGGCAGCTCGCCGGCGTCCAGGTCCAGCAGGCACACCAGCGTCACGCTGGCCGGGCGGCCGTAGTCGAACAGTTCGTTCATGGCGGCGCGGATGGTGCGGCCGCTCATCAATACGTCATCGATCAGCACCAGGTGCTGGCCTTCGATTTCGAACGGCAGCGCAGACGGACGCACTTGCGGGTGCAGGCCGTTCTGGCTGAAGTCATCGCGGTAGAAGGACACGTCCAGGGTGCCGAGCGGCTCGTCGCTGCCCAGTTCCTTGAGCAAGGCCTGGGCGACCCAGACGCCGCCGGTACGAATGCCGATGAAGCGCGGGTCGCTGATGCCGCGGTGTTCCAGGTGGGCCTTCAGGCGAGTGGCCATCTGGCTGATCAGTTCGGCGGGATTGGGCAGGCTCATGGTTGCTCCTTCTTGGGCCCGAGCCGGGTCGTGTAGCGGGTGGCTCGGGTTGTAGCTATATAGAGGCGCGTAGCGGCTCTTCAGGATTCGAACAGTGCGCCGTTTTCGTCGAGCCAGCCTTGCAGCAGCAGGGCGGCGGCGATGGCATCGACCGGGTTGTCTCGGTAGCTGCCCTTTTGTCCGCCGCGATCACGTCGCTCGCCTTTGGCTTCAAAGGTCGTCAGGCGTTCATCGTGGGTATAGAAGGGCAGGTTAAAGCGGCCATTGAGGCGACGGGCAAATTTTTCGGCGCGCAGGCACATGTCGTTCGGTGTGCCGTCCATGTTTAACGGCAGGCCGACCACCACGGCGTCGGGCTTCCACTCTTTGATGAGGGCTTCAACCTGATCCCAGTCGGGAATGCCGTTTTGTGCTTTCAAGGTGCACAGCTCGCGGGCCTGGCCGGTAATCACCTGGCCTACCGCAACGCCGATCTGTTTGGTGCCGTAGTCAAAACCCAGAATCAACCGCAAGGCCATCAGGCGTGCCCCGCCTGGCTGGTGAGCAGGCTGAGGTTGACGCCCAGGTGTTTGGCCGCCGCTTCCAGGCGCAGCTCGCTGCTGGTGTTGAACAGGATGTCGGCGTCGAACGGGCAGGTCAGCCAGGCGTTCTGCGCCAGTTCGGCTTCCAGCTGACCGGCTTCCCAACCGGCATAACCGAGGGCGATCAGGCTCTTGGGTGGGCCGAAGCCGTCGGCGATGGAGAACAGCACGTCCTGGGAGGTCGACAGGGACAACTCGTCTTCCAGATCAACGGTCGCCTGGAAGCTCTGCCCTTTGGGGTGCAGGACGAAGCCGCGATCGGTCTGCACCGGGCCGCCGATGAAGATCGGCACATGCTGGCAGAGCGCAGGCGGTTCGATATCCGGGCGCAATTGCTCAAGGATATCGGCCAGGCTCAGCTCTTGCGGACGGTTGACCACCAGCCCCATGGCGCCATTGGCCGTGTGCTCGACGATGTAGGTCAAGGTGTGCGCAAAGTTCGGGTCGGCCATGTGTGGCATGGCGATCAGGAATTGATGCTTGAGGTAGCTGGGGCTGACGTTTTTCATGACCGCTAGTGTGGCGTTCGAGGGGCGAACTGACAAGCTTGAACAAGGCAAAAGATCGCAGCCTTCGGCAGCTCCTACAGGGGAATGAGTACATCTGGA
>NZ_JBSVXD010000311.1:0-3996 GCF_054070755.1 Pseudomonas sp. SDO5591_S426
GGCGCTGCCGCAGGCTGCGATCTTTTGACTGTCATATTTTAGAAACCTCGCTGACTTAATCTCCCGACACCTCCTTTGGCTATATAAGGTGCCGGCATGACGCTGCGCGTATTGTTCCTGCTGATGCTGTGCCTGCCGCAAATGGCAACGGCCGGCACGTTGCCGATCCCCGAACACGGCCCGGCGCTGCGCATCCAGGGTTCCAACACTATCGGGGCAGCATTGGGCCCGGCGCTGGTCGAAGGGCTTATGCGCGAACAGGGTTTGCTCAAGGTTCACAGCGAGGCCCCGGACAAGGCCAATGAGTTGCGGATCGTCGGCGAAACCGCGCAAGGACGCCGGGTCGAAGTGGAACTCGCGGCCCACGGTTCCAGTACCGGCTTCAGCGCGTTGAAAAACGGCAGCGCCGATCTCGCCGCTTCGTCACGTCCGATCAAGGACAGCGAACTGCAGAGTCTCAAATCTTTCGGCGACCTGAAAAGCCCCAGCGCCGAGCAAGTCATTGCCATCGACGGCCTGGCAATCATCCTTCACCCGCAGAATCCGCTGAATCAACTGGACACCGTACAACTGGCGCGGATTTTCAGTGGCGAGGTCAAGACCTGGGAAGAACTCGGCGCCAGCGGTGGGACAATTCATCTTTATGCGCGGGATGATCAGTCCGGCACGTACGACACGTTCAAGGAATTGGTCCTCAGCGGTCGTGGGAAGTCCCTGAGCAGCGCCGCGAAACGCTTCGAATCCAGCGAGCAATTGTCTGACGCGGTCAGCCTTGATCCGCAAGGCATCGGGTTCATCGGTCTGCCCTACGTGCGTTCAGCCAAAGCCGTGGCGATTGTCGACGGCCAGTCACAAGCCATGCTGCCGCTGAGCAATCTGATTGCCACTGAAGACTATCCGCTGTCGCGCCGCTTGTTCCTTTATCTGCCGCCTTCCGGAAACAATCCCTGGGCTCAAGCCCTGGTAACGTTCGCCCAAAGCAGTCAAGGCCAGGCGATTGTTGCGGCCAATGGCTTTATCGCCCAAACCGTCCAGGCCATGGCCGTCACACCGAATGCGCTGATGCCCGAGGGATATCAGGCACTGAGCCGTCATGCCCAGCGCTTGTCGGTGAACTTTCGTTTCGAAGAAGGCAGCGCCAATCTGGACAACAAGGCACGGCAGGACCTTTCGCGGGTGCTCGACTATATAGAGCAGAACGACAAGACCGAACGGCGGGTAACGCTGGTGGGGTTTGGCGACGCCAAGGACGACCCGGCGCGCGCCGACCTGTTGTCGAAACTGCGGGCCATGGCGGTACGGCGGGAACTGGTGAAGAGCGGCGTGGTGTTGCGCGAGATTCGCGGGTTTGGCGCGGTAATGCCAGTGGCGGCCAACAGCGCGGATGAGGGACGGATCAGGAATCGGCGGGTTGAGGTTTGGGTGTATTGAAAAAGATCGCAGCCTTTCACGATCGTTCCCACGCTCTGCGTGGGAATGCGGCCGGGGACGCTCCGCGTCCCTTGCGTCCGTTGAGGCGTTCCCACGCAGAGCGTGGGAACGATCCGTAGCACTACGGTCTTACTGCCCGCTACGCATCATCTCTTTCGGCACATATTTACCGATCTCGAATTTGCCAATCGCCGCACGGTGCACTTCGTCCGGGCCGTCGGCCAGGCGCAGGGTGCGCTGCATCGCATACATGTAGGCCAGTGGGAAATCATTGGAAACCCCTGCCCCGCCATGCATCTGGATCGCCCGGTCGATCACCCGCAGCGCAACGTTCGGCGCGACGACTTTGATTTGCGCGATTTCGCTTTTCGCGACTTTGTTGCCGACGGTGTCCATCATGTACGCCGCTTTTAACGTCAGCAGGCGTGCCATGTCGATCTCCATCCGCGAGTCGGCGATCTTGTCGATGTTGCCGCCCAACCGTGCCAATGGCTTGCCGAACGCAGTGCGGTTTACCGAACGCTTGCACATCAGTTCCAGCGCGCGCTCGGCCATGCCGATCGAACGCATGCAGTGGTGAATCCGGCCCGGGCCAAGGCGACCTTGAGCGATTTCGAAGCCGCGTCCTTCACCCAGCAGGACGTTTTCGTACGGCACCCGCACGTTTTCGAAATGCACTTCGGCGTGACCATGAGGCGCGTCGTCGTAACCGAACACCGGCAGCGGGCGCACGATCTTCACGCCTGGCGCATCCACCGGCACCAGAATCATCGAGTGCTGGGCATGGCGCGGTGCATCGGGATTGCTCAGGCCCATGAAGATCAGGATCTTGCAGCGCGGGTCGCACGCACCTGACGTCCACCATTTCTTGCCGTTGATCACCCACTGGTCGCCATCACGCACGGCACGGGCGGCCATGTTGGTGGCGTCGGAGGACGCAACGTCCGGTTCGGTCATGGCGAACGCCGAGCGGATCTCGCCGCGCAGCAGCGGTTCGAGCCAGCGCTGTTTCTGTTCTTCGTTGGCGTAACGCACCAGCACTTCCATGTTGCCGGTGTCCGGCGCCGAGCAGTTGAACGGCTCCGGCCCCAGCAGCGAGCGACCCATGATTTCCGCCAGTGGCGCGTATTCGAGGTTGGTCAGGCCAGCACCGAGCTCGGACTCAGGCAGAAACAAATTCCACAGCCCTTCAGCCTTGGCCTTGAGTTTGAGTTCTTCCATGATCGCGGTCGGCTGCCAGCGATCGCCCTCGGCGACCTGGCGCTCGAACACGGCTTCGGCGGGGTAAACGTAGGTGTCCATGAACGCGGTCACGCGCTCACGCAGTTCCTGAACCTTGGGCGAATAAGCGAAATCCATGAGCAGCTACCTTCTTGGGAGAGGTTGTTTAGGTCATGCAATCGATGCTAGAACAGCCATGAAAATTTACCTAGCCTATTCTCGGCGTGTATTAACATTCATCACCGATATATGATCGGCTGATCTTCAAGGCCAGCCGTCCACACAATAAGAGAGCCGCGTAAATGAATCTGAGCAAGGTCGACCTCAACCTTTTCATCGTCTTCGACGCGATCTATACCGAAGCCAACCTGACCCGTGCCGGGCAGATCGTCGGCATCACCCAACCGGCGGTGTCGAACGCTCTGGCCCGCCTGCGCGAGACTTTCAACGACCCGCTCTTCGTCCGTACCGCCCAGGGCATGGTGCCCACGCCGATGGCGCAGAACATCATCGGTCCGGTACGCAACGCGCTTTCGCTGCTGCGCATTTCCGTACAGGAAAGCCGCATTTTCAACCCGCAGCAGGCGAACAAGACCTACCGCATCAGCATGACCGACCTCACCGAAGCGGTGATCCTGCCGCCGCTGTTCCAGCGTCTGCGCCGCCTCGCACCGACGGTGATTATCGAGAGCTTCCTGTCCAAGCGCCGCGAGACCACCAAGGAACTGGCGGCCGGTCGCCTCGACTTCGCGGTGGACGCACCGCTCAACACCGACCCGCAGGTGCGTCACGTCAAACTGATGGAAGACCGTTACGTGTGTGCCATGCGCAAAGGTCATCCGCTGGCGGGTAAGGAAAAACTCACCCTCGACGAGTACCTGAGCCTGACCCACATCCATATTTCCAGCCGGCGCAGCGGTCTCGGTTATGTTGACCTCGCCCTCGGCAAAATGGGCATCCAGCGCAAGATCGCCCTGCGCTCACAGCATTACCTGATGGCATCACAAGTGATGCAGCAGACCGACATGGTCATGACCGTGCCGGAACGCTTCGCCCGTCGTAACGATTTGCACGCCTTCAATTTGCCGGTCAACGATGTGCCGCCCGTGGAAACCCACCTCTACTGGCACGAAAGCACCGACCAGGACCCGGCCAACCGCTGGATGCGCGAGCAGATGATCGAGTTGTGCCAGCAGGTGACGGCGCATGAAAAGAAGCTCGACGCTAAAATGGTGTAAAGCCATTCAAAAGATCGCAGCCTGCGGCAGCTCCTACACGGATGTGCATTTTCCTGTAATTGGATGGACTCGCCCAAGCCGAGGCGTCAATGCGCCACGGTGGCAG
>NZ_JBSVXD010000312.1:0-3954 GCF_054070755.1 Pseudomonas sp. SDO5591_S426
ATCGCAGCCTGCGGCAGCTCCTACACGGAAAATCGCCAGGCAAAAAATGGATTACAACCGCTGCACCACTACCGAACCCGCCGCACCGGCAGGCCCCGGTTGCCCGTCGGTACCAGGTTTGCCGCCCTTGCCGCCATCGGTTGTATAGATAAAGCAGCCCTTGGCCTTGCCGCCCGCTCCCGGTTTACCGCCAGGACCCGCCAGGCCACCAGCGCCACCGGCCACCTGCACCTTGATCTGTTCTGCCGGGTAATCACGCGGCACCGCCAGTTTGACCAAGGCCCCCGGCGCGCCTGGCTGACCATCACTCCCGTCGCTGCCGTCGGCACCCCGCCCGGCCTGGCCCCAGGTACAACCCGGCGCCTGACCATTGGCCCCGTCGAGGCCGACAAATCCTGGCGCCCCCGCACCACCTCTAGCGTCGACTAGCAATTGCGGTGCATTCAGGGTCTTGATCTGCAGATTCAGATTGCGCCCGGAGCGAGCGGCCTTCAGATAAGTACCCGGCGCGCCGCGAGCCGTGATCTGGCTGCCCTCGGACAACGCTGCACGGCTGACTTTCAATTCCAGCGCCTGCTCACTGGGCACGATCGCGATTCGCGCGTCACGACCCAAGTGCAGTTCGCCAACAGTCACTTCGGTCACGTTCGAGGGAATCAGCAACGTGCCATAGTCCGCCACTTCCAGACGTTCCAGTTGCAGGGTGCTGGCGGTATTGGGAAGACGCATCAACGAGTTGGTTTCTACGCTCACTACCTGAGCGCAGGCCAGTGGGCTGATGAGGGCGGCGAGCAGACAGAGTTTACGCATGGGAAGCCTTAGATGCGGTGGCAGCGGGGATGGTTTGCAGATGGAAAACGCCGAAAATCAAGATCTTCAGGCGATCGAGCCAAGGATGGGCGCGACCTTTTAGGCTGCGATTGCACAGCAGCGCTTCAAGCAGATGGAGGATCGCCAGAACACCGCCGGCCAGATTGGTCAGCAGGTGCAGCGGATGGATAAACGGCATGAGCAGATTGACCAGCACCACCGCCCAGAACAGCAGGGTCAACAGCTTCCCCAGCCCCCATATCACCTTCATACGCCCCTCGATGAGAATTATTCTTTGCGCGCACAGTAACGGCTTCCACGCGGGATAAGCCAGAGGGCAAACAAAAAATCTTCATGAAGATCGCCGAATGGCCGTCGAAACGCGACGAATCCGCGCTCGACGGCTCTATTCCGCGGTTCAGCGATTGATATGCAACTCCACGCGACGGTTTTTCGCGCGACCTTCTTCGGTTTCGTTGTCGGCCACCGGCTGACTTTCACCCTTGCCTTCGCTGGTGAGTTTGTTCGGCGCCACGCCCTGGCTCAACAGGTACTCGGCAACGCTGTTGGCGCGACGTTCCGACAGGGCTTGGTTGTAAGTATCCGCACCAACGCTGTCGGTATGCCCGATCACTTTGATGCTCACCACGTCGGCGTCCAGCAACTTGCTCATGATCGCATCGAGCTCGCTTTGCGCGGTCGGCGTCAGGTCTGATTTATCGAAGCCAAAAAACACGTCATTGCTCAACGTGATGACTTCAGGCGCAACAGGTTCCGCAGGTTTCACGCTGGCCGGGTATTGCGGCAGCGGGCAACCGTGATGTTCCACAGGAGTATTGGCCGGAGTGTCGGGGCAGCGATCACGGCGGTCGAAAACGCCATCGCCATCTTCATCGCCATCCTGGGCGTAGCAGATCAAACCACCGGTCAAGATACCGAGCGCCGCTCCACCGGCCGCCCAACCGCCACTTTCGATAGCGCCCAGGCCTCCACCGACCAGTCCGCCAATGAGGCTGCAGATCGGCCAGGTACGTTGGTTGAGGGGGGCAGTGCCATCACTGTGAGTAGCGCAACCGGTCAACAGGCTGCCAAGCAGCAGAACCGGCAAGACGGTCCGTGTGAGATTGGTCATGTTGAAAGCTCCTGTGTCACCGGCCAATGCCGGTTACACAGGAGTAAAGACCCGCATCCGCGACTGCACAAGCCGCGGATGCGAGGGACCTAGCGGTTGATTTTGATTTCAGTGCGACGGTTCATCGCGCGGCCGTCAGCGGTTTTGTTGTCGGCAACCGGCTGGCTTTCACCGGCACCGGCAACAGACACGAAGCTGCTTCGTGGCACGCCTTCCTGGATCAGGTATTCAACCACCGAGTGGGCGCGTTTATCCGACAGTTTCTGGTTGTAAGCATCACTGCCCACGCTGTCGGTGTGACCGGTTACCGTCAGTTGGGCGTTAGGTGCTTCCCCTTTCAGGCGAGTGGCGATCTTGTCGAGCACGCCTTTGTCAGCCTGGGTCAATGTAGCTTTATCGAACTGGAAGTGGACATCACGAATGACGATGGTTTCTTCCTTGACTACCACAACTTCTTCAACCACTGGAGCAGGTGCTGGTGGTGGGCAACCATCGGCATCGACCTGTACGCCTCTAGGCGTGCCCGGGCACTTGTCGCGACTATCCGGCACGCCATCGCCGTCTTCGTCGCCATCACCGTGAACCCAGCAATAGGCTGCCGCCGTAGCGCCGACTACCAATGCGCCATAACCGGCCCACGAGGAACTCTCGGTCGCGCCGAGACCCGCACCTACGACACCACCGACCGCCGCACAGGTCGGCCAGTCGGTTTTCTGCAAACCTGCGCAACCAGTCAACACACTGGTTAGCAGAACCAGGGGTAATGCTGTCCGAACTATGCTCATCTAGTTTTCTCCTGAAGGATCGGCTTAGAACCGATTCAGGGAGTAAAGACCGGAGTTTAATTCTCCGCCAGCAATAGGCCATTGCAGTTTTGTCCCGTATTCACGGGAGATCGTCACTTTTGCGGAAAACCCGCTCTAGGCTCGAACTGGCGGGCAGGCTAGTCTTGGCAGATCTGAGTGAGGATCTTCAATGATTGCAGGTATTTCTTCGCGTACCCCGCAACAGGCGCTGGCCGCTTTGCTGGACCGATACGCCCCTTCGCGCCTGTTGTTGATCGGCGCCAGCGAGTTCCCCGCGCTTGAAGCTTTCAAGCTCGCGCACCCGGACAGCTGTGTCGCACACGCGGCGCCCGGGCCGTTGCCCGCCGAATTGGCGGCCCGCCGGTTTGACCTGGCGCTGGTGGTCGATTGCCTCGAACACCTGCCCAAACGCGACGGTCTGAATTTGCTGGGCGGCATCCGCAACCTCAACGCCAGCCGCATCGCGGTATTGGCGGACTTGCCCGCCAGCGGCTGGCAGGAAACGGATTTTTTCTCCCTGGCACTGCAAGCCAGCGAGCGCTTCCAGCGTGATGATCAAGTGCTGACCCTGTTTACCTACGATCTGCTTGACTACAAACAAGTACCTGACTGGCTCAATTCGCGGTTCTGGGCCAATCCGGAAAACTTCGGGAAATATTGGTGGTAACGCAATGAGTACATCCATTTGCCCTTGCGGCAGCGGCACCCTGCTCGACGCCTGCTGTGGTCATTACCATGCCGGTCACCCGGCTCCTTGCGCGGAAGCCTTGATGCGTTCGCGCTACAGCGCCTATGTGCTGGGCCTGATCGATTACCTGGTGGCAACCACCCTGCCCGCCCAGCAAGCCGGGCTCGATCGGCAATCGATCAGCGACTGGAGCGCGCAAAGCACTTGGCTGGGCCTTGAGGTGGAAAGCTCGGAAGTGCTCGGCGGTCAACCGGAACACGCTTTCGTGACGTTCACCGCGCGCTGGCACGACGGCAGCGGTGAACACAGTCATCGCGAGCGTTCATCGTTCGTGCAGAACACCGGACGCTGGTACTTCATCGACCCCACCGTGGCACTCGACATCGGGCGCAACGACGCCTGCCCGTGCGCCAGCGGGCAGAAGTTCAAGAAGTGCTGTTCGGGGTATTTCGGCGGTTGAGGTGATGCTTTTAAAAGATCGCAGCCTTCGGCAGCTCCTACATTGGATTGCGTACACC
>NZ_JBSVXD010000313.1:0-3910 GCF_054070755.1 Pseudomonas sp. SDO5591_S426
ACTGCCACCGTGGCGCATTGACGCCTCGGCTTGGGCGAGTCCATCCAATTACAGGGGATTGTGTTCCGTTCAGTGATTGACCGGTCACCGAGCGATGCGTAGCCTTGCGCTCTCGAGGTTCTTCGGCGTTTGTCGAAGCTAAGAAGGGAACGCGGTCAATGCCGCGGCTGCCCCCGCAACTGTGAACGGTGATGTTCGCTGCCACGCCACTGCACGCTCAACCCTTGAGCCCGCGGGAAGGCGCAGCAAACGCCAGTCAAGCGACTGGCACACCGTCAGCCAGGAGACCTGCCTCGATACAGATTCTCACTACAACCGGGCGGGGTGATCCGGTGGCGAACGCTTCCGGCGCGCATGTGCGTTGCCGGTACTCGTCCCGTATGCCCGCCACCTTGCCAAAGGGCATCCGATGAAAACACTGGCCAAACTCCCCGTCACCATCGTTACCGGCTTCCTCGGCTCGGGCAAAACCACCTTGCTGCGGCACATGCTCGACAACGCTCAGGGCCGCCGCATCGCGGTGATCGTCAACGAGTTCGGCGAGCTGGGCATCGACGGTGAAATCCTCAAGCAGTGCTCCATCGGTTGCACCGAAGAAGAGGCCATTGGCCGCGTCTATGAACTGGCCAACGGCTGCCTGTGCTGCACCGTCCAGGAAGAATTCTTCCCGGTAATGCGCGAACTGGTCGCCCGTCGTGGCGATCTCGACCACATCTTGATCGAAACATCCGGTTTGGCTCTGCCGAAACCGCTGGTGCAAGCCTTCCAGTGGCCGGAAATCCGCAGTGCCTGCACCGTCGACGCAGTCATCACCGTGGTCGACAGCCCGGCCGTGGCCGCCGGCACTTTCGCCGCGTTCCCGGATCAGGTCGATGCCCAGCGCAAACTTGATCCGAACCTGGACCACGAATCGCCGCTGCACGAACTGTTCGCCGACCAACTGGCCAGCGCCGATCTGGTGATCCTCAACAAGGCCGACCTGATCAGCCCGGAAGACCTGGCCCGCGTGCGCCTGGAAGTCGCTGAAGAATTGCCGCCAGCGGTGAAAGTCATCGAAGCCAGCAGCGGTCGCGTGCCGCTGGACGTACTGATCGGCCTCGGTGCCGGTTCCGAAGAGCACATCGACAGCCGTCACAGTCACCACGATCACCACCACGACGGTGATGACGATCACGATGACCACGATCACGACGCCTTCGATTCGATCTCCATCGAACTGCCGCAAGCCGACGAAAGCCTGCTGATGGATGCGCTGACCCAATTGGTAGTGCAACACGGCATCCTGCGCGTGAAAGGTTTCGCCGCCATCCCGAACAAACCGATGCGCCTGCTGATCCAGGGCGTGGGCACGCGTTTCGACAAACACTTCGACCGTCAGTGGAACGCTGAAGAGTCGCGCGTCACCCGTCTGGTGTTGATCGGCCAGGCACTGGACGCCGCACTGCTCGAAGCGCAATTGCGCGCCGCGCTCAGCGTGTAAACAATGCACCTGCTCAGGACCCAGCCCGGCGGTTTCGTGTCGGATGACAACATCGCCGACCTTGGCCAAACTCCCGCCGAGCTGGTGATCCTGTGCAGCGGCGATTCCAGCCTGGCGCTGCTCGCCGAAGCGGCGCAGCAGTTGCCCGACGATTACCCGAGCGTGCGTCTGGCCAATCCGATGCAGGTGCAGAATCATGCCTCGGTCGATCTCTATGTCGATGAGGTCTTGCGTCACGCCAAGGTCATTCTGATCTCGCTGCACGGCGGCATTGCCTATTGGCGCTATGGCGTCGAGCGGTTGGTGGAGTTGTCGCAGCGGGGTGTGCAACTGATTCTGGTGCCGGGCGATGACCGTCCCGACCCTGAGCTCAGTGACTTGAGCACCGTCGGCTTCGATGATCGCGACCGGCTCTGGCAGTATCTGCGTCAAGGCGGCATGGGCAACGCTCTGGATTTCTTCCGCTGTCTGGCCAACCGTTGGCTGGCGCGGGATTACGTTTGGACCGAGCCGCAAACCCTGCCACGCACGGCGATTTACCATCCCCATAAAAGCCCCGCAACACTGCAGGATTGGCAAGCCGACTGGCAGGTCGATCAACCGGTAGCGGCGGTGCTGTTTTACCGCTCGCACTTGCAGGCGGCGAATACCGGATTCATCGATGTTTTCTGCCAGCGCTTGCAAGCGGCGGGGTTGAACCCGCTGCCGATCGCGGTGGCCAGTTTGAAAGAGCCCGGCTGCCTGTCGGTGGTCGAGGATTGGCTGGATGAAGTCGAGGCCGGGGTGATTCTGAATACCACCGGTTTTGCCCAATCCAGTCCCGAAGCTCCGCATTTGCGACCGTTTCGCCGCAATATTCCGGTGATTCAGGCGATTTGCGCCCAGGATAACGAACCGGGTTGGCGCGCCAGCGAACAAGGCCTCGGCCCGCGTGATCTGGCGATGCACATTGCGCTGCCGGAACTGGACGGGCGGATCATCAGCCGACCGATCAGCTTCAAGGATCTGGCCTGGCGCAGCGAGCGCAGTCAGTCCGATGTGGTCTGTTATCGGCCACAACCGGAGCGCATGGATTTTGTCGCCGAACTGGCGCGGCGCTGGATCGATCTGGCGCGTCTGCCCAACGCGGAAAAGCGTGTGGCGCTGATTCTCGCCAACTATCCGACCCGCGACGGTCGTATCGGCAATGGTGTCGGGCTCGACACGCCGGCGGCGGCGTTGAATATCCTGCGAGCATTGCAGGCCGAAGGTTACCCGTTACCGGCGGACTTGCCGGACAGCGGCACCGCGTTGATCCAGCAACTGCTCGGCGGTGTCAGCAACGATCTGGATACTCTCGACCAGCGTCCGTGCCAGCAGAGTCTGGCAATGGATGAATACCTGACGATGTTCAATGCCTTGCCCGAAGCCAATCGCGCCGCGGTGCTGGAGCGTTGGGGCGCGCCTGAAAGCGACCCGATGTGCCGCAGCGGGCGGATGATGATCGCCGGCTTGAGGTTTGGCCTGACCTTCGTCGGCATTCAACCGGCGCGCGGTTATCAAGTGGACCCGAGCGCGGTGTATCACGACCCGGACCTGGTGCCGCCCCACGGCTATCTGGCGTTTTATTTCTGGCTGCGCAACACCTACGGCGCCCAGGGCGTGATCCATGTTGGCAAGCACGGCAACCTTGAATGGCTGCCGGGCAAAGGTGTTGGGCTGTCGGAGAATTGCTGGCCGGACGCGTTGCTCGGGCCGTTGCCGAACATCTATCCATTCATCGTCAACGATCCGGGCGAGGGCGCCCAGGCCAAGCGCCGCACCCAGGCAGTGATCATCGATCACCTGATGCCGCCGCTGACCCGCGCCGAAACCTACGGCCCGCTGCGCAATCTTGAGCTGCTGGCCGACGAGTATTACGAAGCGCAATTGCTCGATCCGCGCCGCGCCCGGGAGTTGCAGCGCGACATTCTGCAACTGGTGCGCGACACGCACATCGATCGCGAACTGCAACTGGACGAAAAACTCGACAGCGACGCCGATGCGGCGATCTGGTTACCGCGCCTGGACACTTATCTGTGCGATTTGAAAGAGTCGCAGATTCGCGACGGCTTGCATGTGTTTGGTGAGTCGCCGGTCGGTCGCTTGCGCATCGATACCTTGCTTGCGCTGCTGCGTATTCCGCGCGGCGATGGACGCGGGGCGCAATCGAGTTTGCTGCGCGCGTTGGCCAAGGCGTTTGCATTGGGGTTCGATCCGCTGGATTGTGCGTTGGCCGAGCCGTGGACTGGGCCGCGTCCAGACGCCTTGTTGTCGATTAGTGTTGATCCCTGGCGTACCGCAGGCGATACCCGCGAACGCCTTGAGCTGTTCGCCGCACAACTGATCTCGCAGACCCTGAATGACCCCTGTGGGAGCGAGCTTGCTCGCGATGGTGTGTCAGCCGACATC
>NZ_JBSVXD010000314.1:0-3888 GCF_054070755.1 Pseudomonas sp. SDO5591_S426
GGTGTACATCATTCCTATGTAGGAGCTGCCGAAGGCTGCGATCTTTTGTTTTTACTGACCCGGCCGTGCTTTCAGCTGTTCAGCCGCAGCCTTGGCCAGATCCGGCGGCAGGAAATCCTTGTCCGGGTTGTAATCAGCCTTGAGCCAGCGCGCCAGATCCTGCAAATCCCCCGGATTCAACGTCCCGGCCTGTTGCTTGAGGCGCAGGTTGTCGAGGATGTAGTCGTAGCGGGTGTTGTTGTAATCACGCACCGAGGTGTACAGCTGACGCTGCGCATCCAGCACGTCGACGATGTTTCGCGTACCCACCTGATAGCCGATTTCCGTCGCCTCCACCGCACTCTGGTTGGAGATGATCGACTGCTTGCGCGCCTGTACCTGCTCGACGTCGGTGTTCACCGCGCGGTGTAAGTCGCGGGTGTTTTCGACGATCTGCCGGCGCAGGGATTCGCGTTGCTGCTCGGTCTGGTCCAGTTGCGAGTACGACTGACGCACCTGGGAATTGATCAGACCGCCGCTGTAGATCGGGATGTTCAGTTGCAGGCCAATCGAGGATTGCTCGACGTCACCTTTGTACGGCTGGCCCAAGGCGTTCGGGTTACTGAAACCCAGTGCATCGTTGTCGCCTTTTTCGTATCGGGCCACCGCGTCGACGGTCGGTGCATGGCCGGCCTTGCGCTGTTTGAGGGTTTGCTCGGCGGCGCTGACGGCGTAGTTGCTGGCCAACAGATTGAGGTTCTGTCTGGCCGCGGTTTCGACCCAGGCCTTGGCATCGTTCGGTGCTGGCGGCAGGATCGGCAAGTTATGAGAAATGCCCCAGATGGCGTTGTACCGACGGTTGGTCAGGGTCACCAACGCTTCGAAGGCATCATCCACCTGGCGCTGCGCGACGATCCGGTTGGCGCGCGCGGTGTCGTAGCTGGCCTGTGAGTTCAGTACGTCAGTCTTGTCCGAGAGACCGACATCGAAGCGCTCATTGGACTGGTCGAGCTGACGCTTGAACGCGGCTTCTTCGGCTTTGGTCGAGGCCAGGTTGTCCTGGCTGCGCAGCACGTTGAAATAACTGTCGGCGGTTTGCAGGATCAGGTTTTGCTCGGTCGCCGAGAGTTGCAGGGCGGCCTGTTCGTTGACGTCCTTGGCGGCCTGGAACTGGAACCAGCGATCGGCACGGAACAGTGGCTGCGCCAGGGTTGCCTGGTAGGAATGCGCATTGCGGTTGGCAGTGGCCGACGGTTGATCGATCGACGTGCGAACGCTGGTGACATCCGCGCCACCCGACAGATTGGGCAGCAGCCCGGCGCGGGCCTGCGGTACGACTTCTTTCTGCGCGCCATACTGGGCGATGGCTGCGGCTAGGTCGGCGTTGTTGTCTACCGCCTCCTGATAGACGCTGACCAGATCGTTCTTTGTCGACATAGGCGCTTCTGCTGCCCAGGCCATTGTGGTGGACGCACAAGACACGGCAACAGCCAGTGAAAGTTTGCGCAGCATGAGGCGATCCCTAGCATTGATATTATGAAAATAATTCTGGCGCCAAGGTACGGCGCGGCCCCTACAGCGTCAATGCGCAGCTTGGCGTAGCGAGTGTAGTTGCGCATTCAAGCGGCAACAATCCTGCCGTTCCCGGTAATTGCGCCATTCATCATGGTGTTTGCAGCGGGGTTGGCGTTCTCTGCCAGTTGTGTCTAGACTGGCCGGGTTCTTGTCGGGGTGCCTTGCTATGAGGCTGAGATCGAATAATTTCGGATCCCGTTGAACCTGATCAGGTTAGCGCCTGCGTAGGGAACAAGATTTCTCGTCACCCGGCGAGTCCTCTTGTGCTTCGTCCGGGAAATTGTTCGACAATCGAACGCTCCCCGTGTGACGACGCACAGCACCAGTCCTGGTGCGTCCGTGCCTTTCAGGTTCTGCTCCGACAATCCACTGCCTGGATGCTGTCTGGAGAGCCCGTGATGACCATAAAAGCAAAAAACGCGATCAACCTCAGTGAGTCGGCCAAGGTCGATGAACAGTCGGTTCAACCGTTTACCCGTTCGCAAAAAATCTACGTACAGGGCTCTCGCCCGGACATCCGCGTGCCGATGCGCGAAATCACCCTGGACGTGACGCCTACCGACTTCGGCGGCGAAATCAACGCGCCGGTAACGGTCTACGACACCTCGGGTCCGTACACCGATCCGAACGTGGTGATCGACGTGCGCAAAGGCCTGGGCGATGTGCGTTCGGCGTGGATCGACGACCGTGGCGACACCGAACGCCTGAGCGGTCTGAGCTCGAACTTCGGTCAGGAACGCCTTGCCGATGCCGAGCTGACCAAGCTGCGTTTTGCCCACGTGAACAACCCGCGCCGCGCCAAGGCCGGGGCCAACGTCAGCCAGATGCACTACGCGCGCAAAGGCATCATCACTGCCGAGATGGAATACGTCGCCATCCGCGAAAACATGAAGCTGCAAGAGGCCCGCGCTGCCGGCCTGTTGAAGCAGCAGCACGCCGGCCACAGTTTCGGCGCGAGCATCCCGAAAGAAATCACCCCTGAATTTGTCCGCGAAGAAATCGCCCGCGGCCGCGCGATCATTCCGGCCAACATCAACCACACCGAACTGGAACCGATGATCATCGGCCGTAACTTCCTGGTGAAGATCAACGGCAACATCGGCAACAGCGCCTTGGGTTCGTCCATCGAAGAAGAAGTGGCGAAACTGACCTGGGGCATTCGCTGGGGTTCGGACACGGTGATGGATTTGTCCACCGGCAAACACATCCACGAAACCCGCGAGTGGATCATCCGCAACTCGCCGGTACCGATCGGTACCGTGCCGATCTACCAGGCGCTGGAAAAGGTCAACGGCGTGGCCGAGGACCTGACCTGGGAGCTGTTCCGCGACACGTTGATCGAACAGGCCGAGCAGGGCGTCGACTACTTCACCATCCACGCCGGCGTGTTGCTGCGCTACGTGCCGATGACCGCCAAGCGCGTCACCGGTATCGTTTCCCGTGGCGGTTCGATCATGGCCAAGTGGTGCCTGGCGCACCACAAAGAGAACTTCCTCTACACCCATTTCGACGAAATCTGCGAAATCATGAAGGCCTACGACGTCAGCTTCTCGCTGGGCGATGGCCTGCGTCCGGGCTCGATTGCCGACGCCAACGACGAAGCGCAATTCGGCGAACTGGAAACCCTCGGCGAGTTGACCAAGATCGCCTGGAAGCACGACGTGCAGTGCATGATCGAAGGCCCGGGCCACGTGCCGATGCAGTTGATCAAAGAGAACATGGACAAGCAACTGGAGTGCTGCGACGAGGCGCCGTTCTACACCCTCGGCCCGCTGACCACCGACATTGCGCCGGGCTACGACCACATCACCTCCGGCATCGGTGCGGCGATGATCGGCTGGTTCGGTTGCGCCATGCTCTGCTACGTGACGCCGAAGGAACACTTGGGCCTGCCGAACAAGGATGACGTGAAGACCGGGATCATCACCTACAAGATCGCCGCGCACGCCGCCGATCTGGCGAAGGGGCATCCGGGCGCGCAGATCCGCGACAATGCCTTGAGCAAGGCGCGCTTCGAATTCCGTTGGGAAGACCAGTTCAACCTGGGCCTCGATCCGGACACCGCTCGTTCGTATCACGATGAGACGTTGCCGAAGGATTCGGCCAAGGTCGCGCATTTCTGCTCCATGTGCGGGCCGAAATTCTGCTCGATGAAAATCACCCAGGAAGTCCGCGAGTACGCGGCCAACCAACGGATCGAAGCGGTGGACGTGGATGTCGCCCAAGGCATGGCCGAACAGGCCGAGCGCTTCAAGAAGGAAGGCAGTCAGCTGTACCAGAAAGTTTGATCTGACCCACCGCGCCAGTCTCTTGAGACTGGCGCGGCTCTTTGTA
>NZ_JBSVXD010000315.1:0-3875 GCF_054070755.1 Pseudomonas sp. SDO5591_S426
GTGTAGGAGCTGCCGAAGGCTGCGATCTTTTTTGTGGGCGTTACTTTTGTTTCTTTGGGATCCGCACAAGCTGAGTATTGGAATACATGTCATGCCAGCTACGTTGCTGCTTGTCGAACAGCGACCAGATGAACCCGAGCCCAACGCACAGCCATGAAGCAATCGACACCACAAAGCGCAGCAGCGCTTGCCACAGGCTGATGGAGGAACCGTCGGCATTCTGCACGCGGATGCACCAGACCTGCATGCCCAGGGTCTGACCGGAGTAGGTCCAGAATTTGGCGAAGAAACCGAACAGCACGAACAGCAGCACTGTCGAGAGCAGCGGGTCGCCATCGAGCGCGCCTGCCTCAGTGAGCGTGCGCATTTTTTCTTCACCGATGATCCACATCTGGATCATCTTGTAGATACCGCTGGTGACGATCAGCAGCGCGGTGCACAGCAGGAAGTCGTAGAACATCGCTGCCAGGCGACGACCCAGGCCAGCGGCAGGAAATTCGCCCTGGGGGTTAAGCAGGTGTTTCGACATGGCTGGCTCTCGGCGGAAAAAGAAAGCCATTTTACGGATTTACGCGCACAAAAAAGCCCCTGATGTCAGCATCAGGGGCTTTTTCGTTACAGAAGATTAGCCTTCTGCTTGTACTTCGTCAGCCTGCATGCCTTTCTGGCCTTGCACGGCGATGAAGGTCACTTTCTGGCCTTCTTTCAGGCTCTTGAAGCCGTTGCCCTGGATGGCGCGGAAGTGCACGAACAGATCCGGACCGCTTTCAGGAGTGATAAAACCAAAACCTTTCTCGTCGTTAAACCACTTGACGGTACCGCTCTGACGTTGGGACATTTCTTATTTCCTTTGACGCAAAAATTAATGACAGTCTCCTTCTCGTGAAAGAGTACTGGGGCTGGTTGCAGGAGAGTAAGAAGACGTCGAACGGGATGTAGCTAACTTGTAGGCTACTGCCCAGGTCACGATTCCAAGCGACCCATGCAAACACAGTGAACAAACTCTACGCCAACTATGGGAGAAAAAACAAGCCCTATGAAAGTCCCGTATTTGCTCGGGTTGGTGGCGTGCTGTGCCAACTAGCATCGGCTTATGCGATAGAGGGGTTCAATTGTTTTCGATCGTTATAAGCAAAGTTCATAATCGAAGCTTACAGCCAAACGATGCACTATTTTATGGCGGTTGCGTTACACATTAGTGCACTGTTAACGCAACCGCGTTACTTATAGGAACAATCGATCAACCGCGATAGTAGCGTTGCGGAACAAATGGCATTTTGCTTACAAGCAAAGGAACCTTTTTCCCACGAACAATCGCCCACACCGGTGTATCGATAGCGATATAAGCGCTGTCGAGGTAACCCATCGCCAAAGGTGCGCCCAAGGTCGGCCCGAAACCACCGCTGCAGACGCTACCGATGATCTCGCCCGCTTCGTTGACGATCTCTGCGCCTTCACGCACCGGGGTGCGTTCTTGTGGCAGCAGGCCGACGCGTTTGCGGCTGACGCCGCCTTGTTGCTGGGCGAATACCGTTTCAGCACCCGGAAAACCACCGGCACGCGGGCCATCGGCACGGCGTGGCTTGGAGATGGCCCACAGCAGGCTGGCTTCGATCGGCGTCGTGTCGGTGTTCATGTCATGGCCGTACAGGCACAGGCCAGCTTCCAGACGCAGGGAATCGCGTGCACCGAGGCCGATGGCTTCAACTTCTGTTTCGGCCAGCAGGGCGCGAGCCAGGGCTTCGGCGCTTTCGGCCGGCACGGAGATTTCGAAACCGTCTTCGCCGGTGTAGCCCGAACGGCTGACAAAGCAGTCCACGCCCAGCAGTTTTATGCGGGCGAACTGCATGAAAATCATTTTCGCCACTTCTGGAGCCAGGCGTGCCAGAACTGTTACCGCCGCTGGGCCTTGCAAAGCGAGCAGGGCGCGCTCTTCGAACAGCGGCTCGATGCTGCACTGCTCGCCGATGTGCTTGCGCAGGTGCGCCAGGTCCTGATCCTTGCAGGCGGCGTTGACCACCAGGAACAGTTCGTCGTTGCCCAGGTTGGCAACCATCAGGTCGTCGAGGATGCCACCGGTCTCGTTGGTGAACATCGCATAGCGCTGCATGCCCACCGGCAGGTCGATGATGTCCACCGGCACCAGGGTTTCCAGGGCCTTGGCGGCATTGGCGCCGGTCAGGCGGATCTGGCCCATGTGCGAGACATCGAACAGGCCGGCCTGATCGCGGGTGTGCTGGTGTTCTTTCATCACGCCCAGCGGATATTGCACAGGCATGTCGTAGCCGGCGAACGGCACCATGCGTGCGCCGAGTTCGATGTGCAGTGCGTGCAACGGGGTTTTCAACAGTTGTTCGGTGGACATATTCAGCTCCTGAAGAAGGGTGCAGATGAGCGCGCATCAGCACTCGATAATGTTGACCGCCAAACCGCCACGGGCGGTTTCCTTGTATTTGCTTTTCATGTCGGCGCCGGTCTGGCGCATGGTGCGGATGACCTTGTCGAGGGAGACGAAGTGCTGCCCGTCACCGCGCATGGCCATGCGCACGGCATTGATAGCCTTGACCGAGCCCATGGCGTTGCGCTCGATGCAAGGCACTTGCACCAGCCCGCCAATCGGGTCGCAGGTCAGGCCGAGGTTGTGTTCCATGCCGATCTCCGCGGCGTTTTCCACTTGCTGCACGGTGCCTCCAAGCACTTCGCACAAGGCGCCGGCGGCCATGGAGCAGGCCACGCCGACTTCGCCCTGACAGCCGACTTCAGCGCCAGAGATCGAAGCGTTTTCCTTGTACAAAATGCCGATGGCCGCAGCGGTCAGCAGAAAACGCACGACGCCGTCGTCATTCGAGGCCGGGATAAATCGCATGTAGTAATGCAGCACGGCGGGAATGATTCCGGCCGCGCCGTTGGTAGGCGCGGTGACCACGCGTCCACCGTTGGCATTTTCTTCGTTGACCGCCAAGGCGTACAGGTTGACCCAATCCAGCACTGACAGCGGATCACGCAGGGACGATTCCGGGTTCTTGCACAATTGCCGATGCAGCGCGGCGGCACGGCGTTTGACTTTCAAACCGCCGGGCAGGATGCCTTCGTTGCGGCAGCCGGCGGCGACGCAATCCTGCATCACTTGCCAGATTTTCAGCAGGCCGGCGCGGGTTTCAGCTTCCGGGCGCCAGGCGCTTTCGTTGGTCAGCATCACCTGGCTGATGGACAGGCCATATTTGACGCAATGACCGAGAAGATCCTTGGCGCTTTTGAACGGGAAGGTCAGGGGGGTGGCGTCTTCGACGATGCGGTCGGCGCCGGCGGCGTCTTCATCGACGACAAAACCGCCTCCGACCGAGTAGTACTCGCGGCTGCGGATTTGCAGGCCTGCGGCATCGAAGGCACGAAAAATCATACCGTTGGGGTGATAGGCCAGCGGCTTGCGAATCATCGCCAGGTGTTCTTTCTCGTTGAACGCAATGCTGTGTTCGCCGAGCAGGTTCAAGCGTCCGCTGCCACGAATGTCTTGCAGGCGGGCGGCGACGGTTTCGGTGTCAACGGTGTCCGGATGCTCGCCTTCCAGGCCGAGCAGCACGGCCTTGTCGCTGCCGTGGCCCTTGCCGGTGGCGCCGAGCGAGCCGTACAGCTCGACTTTGACGCAAGTGGTTGCCGCCAGCAGGTTTTCACGGCGCAAACCTTCGACGAAGCGCGCGGCGGCGCGCATCGGGCCGACGGTGTGGGAGCTGGAGGGGCCGATGCCAATCTTGAACAGGTCGAACACGCTTAACGACATGAGTTGTTCTCCGGTTTCTTGTTATGGGCGTAGCTATCACGGGAGATGCGCCCGGTAGGAGCTGCCGCAGGCTGCGATCTTTTGATCTTGCTTTTGA
>NZ_JBSVXD010000316.1:0-3828 GCF_054070755.1 Pseudomonas sp. SDO5591_S426
CAACATTAATGTGACTGACAAACCGCTATCGCGAGCAAGCTCGGCTCCTACAGGGTTATGGTGAGTGTTCAATGGCCGTGACTTCGGCCCACATGTGAATGCTCAACCTCTGTCGCCACAACCCCGCCACTCACCTCCAACCGCTGCAAAATCCCGCATTGATCGACATCCGGCCCTTCGCCGCAGCGTTGGCGCAGGTCGAGCAGTTGTGCCTGCAAGGCCAGCAGACCGTCGATCCGTGCTTTCACATGATGGATATGCTCGTCGATCAACGCGTTGACGCTTTCGCACTGATCCTGCGGACTGTCACGAAGCGCCAGCAGGCTGCGGATTTCTTCGAGGGTCATGTCCAGGGTGCGGCAATTGCGGATGAAGGTCAGGCGTTCGGCGTGGGCCTGGGTGTAGACGCGGTAGTTGCCATCGCTGCGGGCCGGCTCCGGCAGCAGGTTTTCGCGCTCGTAATAGCGGATCGTTTCCACGGCGCAATCGGTGAGTTTCGCCAGTTCTCCGATCTTCATGACGACAATCTCCAAAAGGGTGCTTGACCCTATAGTGGCTACAGGGTCTTTACTTGGCAACAGGTACTCTTATGGACGCAACCAATGAGCGATTCCCTGCACAGCCACAAACCTGACGATGCTTGCTGCAGCAGCAAGCTCAAGCCCGTGCCCAAACACGTACATGGCGGCCATGGTGATTCCTGTTGCTCGACGAAAGCCGAAGCGCCCGCGCTGATCCAGTTGAGCGAAGCGCCAAGCGCCGATGCGCGGCTGAGCCGTTTTCGCATCGAGGCCATGGACTGCCCGACCGAGCAGACGCTGATTCAGAACAAACTAAGCAAACTGACCGGGGTGCAGCAGCTGGAGTTCAATCTGATTAACCGCGTGCTCGGCGTCACTCACAACCTGCCGGGCACCGCGCCGATCATCGACGCCATCAAATCCCTCGGCATGCAGGCCGAGCCGTTGGAGCAGGGCGTCGAGGCACCGGCACCGGCCCCAGAGAAAAAAGCGTGGTGGCCATTGGCGTTGTCCGGCGTTGGTGCGTTGGTGGCTGAAGTGATCCACTTCACCAGTGCCGCGCCGAACTGGGTGGTGGCGATCATCGCACTGGCCTCGATCCTCAGCGGCGGCCTCGGCACCTATAAAAAGGGCTGGATTGCCCTGAAGAATCTCAATCTGAACATCAATGCGCTGATGAGCATTGCGGTGACCGGCGCGATCCTCATCGGGCAATGGCCGGAGGCGGCGATGGTGATGTTCCTGTTCACCGTGGCCGAGTTGATCGAAGCCAAATCCCTGGACCGCGCGCGCAATGCCATCAGCGGCCTGATGCAGATGACACCGGAGCAAGCGACGGTATTGCAGGCCGATGGTAGTTGGGTGGCGCAAGACGTGAAAGCCATCGAGCTCGGTGCGCGGGTGCGGGTGCGTCCCGGCGAACGCATTGCGCTGGATGGTGAAGTATTGGCGGGCAACTCGACCATCGATCAGGCACCGATCACCGGTGAAAGCCTGCCGGTGGAGAAAACCATCGGCGACAAAGTGTTCGCCGGTACGATCAATCAGGCCGGTTCGCTGGAATATGCCGTGACGGCGGCAGCGAACAACTCGACCCTGGCGCGGATCATCCACGCCGTCGAACAGGCTCAGGGCGCGCGGGCTCCAACCCAGCGCTTCGTCGACAGCTTCTCGAAAATCTACACGCCGGCCGTGTTTATCCTGGCGCTGGCGGTCGCGGTGATTCCACCGCTGTTCATGGATGCGTTGTGGTTCGACTGGATCTACCGCGCCTTGGTGTTGTTGGTCGTCGCCTGCCCCTGTGCACTGGTGATCTCGACGCCAGTGACCATCGTCAGCGGCCTCGCGGCGGCGGCGCGCAAAGGCATTCTGGTCAAGGGCGGCGTCTATCTGGAGAGTGGCCACAAGCTCGATTACCTGGCGCTGGATAAAACCGGCACCATCACCCACGGCAAACCGGTACAGACCGATTACCTGTCGCTCGACCCGACGGCGGACGAATCGGCCCCGGCCATTGCCGCCGCGCTGGCCGCACGTTCGGACCACCCGGTCTCGCTGGCGATCGCCAATGCAGCTGTGGATAAACAATACGCGCCGCTGATTGTGGATAACTTCGAAGCGCTGGGCGGTCGCGGGGTGCGCGGCGAGATCAACGGCCAGCTCTACCACTTGGGCAACCACCGCTTGGTTGAAGAGTTGGGCCTGTGCTCGCCGGCATTGGAAGAAAAGCTGTTCGCCCTGGAAAAACAGGGCAAATCCGTGGTGTTGCTGCTCGACCGCTCCGGCCCGCTGGCGCTGTTCGCCGTGGCTGACACGGTGAAGGAATCCAGTCGCGAAGCGATCCGGCAATTGCACGCGTTGGGCATCAAGACCCTGATGCTCACCGGCGATAACGTCCACACCGCGCAGGCGATTGCTGCGCAAGTCGGCATCGACGAGGCCAAGGGCGATCTGTTGCCCACCGACAAATTGCAGGCGATCGAAGCACTGTATGCGAAAGGGCATAACGTCGGCATGGTCGGCGATGGCATCAACGATGCGCCGGCGCTGGCGCGTTCCGAGATCGGTTTCGCCATGGCCGCCGCCGGCACCGATACCGCCATCGAAACCGCCGATGTCGCCCTGATGGACGACGATCTGCGCAAAATTCCGGCATTCATTCGCCTGTCGCGACAGACCTCGAGCATCCTCAAGCAGAACATTGCCCTGGCATTGGTCATCAAGGCGATCTTTCTTGGGGTAACCTTCGCCGGGCTCGCTACCATGTGGATGGCAGTGTTTGCCGACATGGGCGTGAGCCTGTTGGTGGTGTTCAATGGTTTGCGCCTGTTGCGCAAATAAAGGATGAGGGACGGTTGTGCTGAGTGCCGAGCTGAAGGCGTTTTACATGGTTGCCCGTCTGGGCAGCATTACCCAGGCAGCGAAAAAGCTCGGCCTGAGCCAGCCCACGGTGACGACGCAGATCCGTAACCTTGAAAGCCAGTATTCGGTGGAGCTGTTCTACCGTGGCGGTCGTCGCCTGAGTGTCAGCGATGAAGGCGCGCGGCTGTTGCCGATGGTCAAAACGCTGATGCAGCAGGAAGCCGACATCGAGTTTTTCCTGCGCAATTGCGGTCAGGTTCAGGGCACGTTGCGCATTGCCGCCACGGCGCCGTATTACATCCTCGATCTGGTGAAGACCTTCCGCGAACGCTTGCCGCAAGTGGAGGTGTCGGTGGAAATCGGCAACTCCCAACAGGTGCTTGAAGCGCTGGAGGATTACCGCGTCGATGTCGCGGCGTCCTCGCAGTTGCTGGAAGATGCGCGGTTGATTCGCCGGGTGCTCGGCAGCGATCCGCTGGTGCTGGCGGTACATCGCAATCATCCACTGGCGGCACACGACCATGTGCCGCTCAGCGCACTGGCCGGGCATACTTTGTTGATGCGCGAGCCGGGTTCGACCACTCGCCGCATGACCGAAGAGTTGTTGGCTGGTGCCGGCGTGAGTGTCGGGCCGTTGCTGGAGATCGGCAGTCGCGAGTCGATCCGCGAGGCGGTGTTGCGCAACATTGGCATCAGCCTGATTGCCCGACAGGAAGTGCCCCACGATCCGCAACTGCGGGTGCTGACCATCGAGAATGCGCCTTTGCTGCCGGAGTATCTGTACTGCCTCAAGGAGCGAAAAAACGCACGGCTGCCGGCGGCGTTTCTGGGGTTGGCGCAGGAAATGTCTCCGGCCTGAGATTTGTAGTGCCTGTCCTGGCCTCATCGCTGGCAAGCCAGCTCCCACAGGTGTTTCCGGTGTTCACAAAATCTGTATTCACTGAAG
>NZ_JBSVXD010000317.1:0-3792 GCF_054070755.1 Pseudomonas sp. SDO5591_S426
GTATTGCAGAAATGGGGGTATCCATAGATGTGGGAGCGGGCTTGCCCGCGATGACATTGGCACATGCAACATTGAAGGCGACTGACCCACCGCGATCGCGGGCAAGCCCGCTCCCACAGGGTTCTCCATCCAGCCGAAAACTTGGGTCAAAAACGACCTCCATCTGTACTGAAAGCGCTACAGCGGAACGATATCGCTACACCCCTCTGCGATCACGACTGTGCAAGGCTTTGATCCACCTCGGCTTTTATCCATGCCACCTGCCGTATCGATTTCGCTACAGCCGTCGAATTCCCACGACCTCCGAAACCCTCCAAACCATTGATTCCAATAGAAAAAACAACATTGGCCGCGATCTTGCTATGTACTCCGTCATAACCAGGGCATTGCCCAAGCATTCAATCGCGTCCACCAGACGAGTCTGGCCCCCTTAGGAGTTTCCATGAGCGAGTTGCGTTTTACTGAAGATCACGAATGGCTGCGCACCGAAGCTGACGGCAGCGTTACAGTCGGCATCACCGCTTTCGCACAGAACGCCTTGGGCGACGTGGTTTTCGTACAACTGCCTGAGCTGCAGTCCTACGACAAAGGCGCCGAAGCCGCCACCGTGGAATCGGTAAAAGCCGCCAGCGGCGTGTACATGCCGCTCGACGGTGAAGTGCTGGAAGTGAACCCGGCGCTGGACAGCAGCCCTGAACTGGTCAACGAAGATCCGCTGGGCGAAGGCTGGTTCTTCCGCTTCCAGCCTGCCGATGCCGCCGCTGTCGGCCAACTGCTGGATCAAGACGCCTACGACCGCCTGATCAAAGCCCAAGCCGAAGCCTGAGGAGCACTGACATGACCCAGATTACCCTGACCACCGCCAACGAATTCATCGCCCGTCACATCGGCCCGCGCGCCGGTGACGAGCAAGCCATGCTCAACAGCCTCGGCTTCGACTCGCTGGAAGCCCTGAGCGCCAGCGTGATTCCGGACAGCATCAAGGGCACCAGCGTACTGGGCCTGGGAGACGGACTGAGCGAAGCCGACGCCCTGGCGTTGATCAAGTCCATCGCCGGCAAGAACCAGTTGTTCAAGACCTTCATCGGCCAGGGTTACTACGGCACTCACACGCCGTCGCCGATCCTGCGCAACCTGCTGGAAAACCCGGCCTGGTACACCGCCTACACCCCGTACCAGCCAGAAATTTCCCAGGGCCGTCTCGAAGCGCTGCTGAACTTCCAGACCCTGATCAGCGACCTCACCGGCCTGCCGATCGCCAACGCCTCGCTGCTCGACGAAGCCACCGCCGCTGCCGAAGCCATGACTTTCTGCAAACGCCTGAGCAAGAACAAAGGCAGCCACCAGTTCTTCGCTTCCGTGCACTGCCACCCGCAAACCCTCGACGTACTGCGCACCCGTGCCGAGCCGCTGGGCATCGACGTGGTGGTTGGCGACGAACGCGAGCTGAGCGACGTGACGCCGTTCTTCGGCGCCCTGCTGCAATACCCGGCGAGCAACGGTGACGTGTTCGACTACCGCGAACTAACCGAACGCTTCCACGCTGCCAACGCTCTGGTAGCCGTGGCCGCTGACCTGCTGGCCCTGACCGTGCTGACCCCGCCGGGCGAATTCGGCGCCGACGTGGCCATCGGCAGCGCGCAACGTTTCGGTGTGCCGCTGGGCTTCGGTGGCCCGCACGCCGCCTACTTCTCCACCAAGGATGCGTTCAAGCGTGACATGCCGGGTCGTCTGGTCGGCGTTTCCGTGGACCGTTTCGGCAAGCCGGCCCTGCGCCTGGCCATGCAGACCCGCGAGCAACACATCCGCCGCGAGAAGGCCACTTCCAACATCTGCACCGCGCAAGTATTGCTGGCCAACATCGCCAGCATGTACGCCGTGTACCACGGCCCGAAAGGCCTGACGCAGATTGCCAACCGCGTGCATCACCTGACCGCGATTCTCGCCAAGGGCTTGACCGCTCTGGGCCTGAACGTCGAACAGGAAAACTTCTTCGACACCCTGACCGTGGCCACCGGTGCCGACACCGCCAAACTGCACGATCAGGCACGCGCCCAGCAGATCAACCTGCGCGTTGTGGACGCTGACCGTCTGGGCCTGTCCCTTGACGAAACCAGCACCCAGGCCGACGTTGAAACCCTGTGGGCCCTGCTGTCCAACGGCAAGACCCTGCCGGACTTCGCAGCGCTGGCTAGCAGTGTTGAAAGCACCATTCCTGCCGCACTGGTGCGCCAGTCGCCAATCCTCAGCCACCCGGTGTTCAACCGCTATCACTCGGAAACCGAGCTGATGCGCTACCTGCGCAAACTGGCGGACAAGGACCTGGCGCTGGACCGCACCATGATCCCGCTGGGTTCGTGCACCATGAAACTCAACGCCGCCAGCGAAATGATCCCGGTGACCTGGGCTGAATTCGGTGCCCTGCACCCGTTCGCTCCGGCCGAGCAAAGTGCCGGCTACCAGCAACTGACCGACGAACTGGAAGCGATGCTCTGCGCCGCCACCGGTTACGACTCGATCTCGCTGCAACCGAACGCCGGTTCCCAAGGTGAATACGCCGGTCTGCTGGCAATCCGCGCCTACCACCAGAGCCGTGGCGAAGACCGTCGCGACATCTGCCTGATCCCGTCGTCGGCCCACGGCACCAACCCGGCCACCGCCAACATGGCCGGCATGCGCGTTGTCGTCACCGCGTGCGATGCCCGTGGCAACGTTGATATCGAAGACCTGCGCGCCAAAGCCATCGAGCACCGCGAACACCTCGCTGCGCTGATGATTACCTACCCGTCGACCCACGGCGTGTTCGAAGAAGGCATCCGTGAAATCTGCGGCATCATTCATGACAACGGCGGCCAGGTGTACATCGACGGCGCCAACATGAACGCGATGGTCGGCCTCTGCGCACCAGGCAAGTTCGGCGGCGACGTATCGCACCTGAACCTGCACAAGACCTTCTGCATTCCACACGGCGGTGGCGGCCCGGGCGTCGGCCCGATTGGCGTGAAATCGCACCTGACCCCGTTCCTGCCGGGCCACGCCCAGATGGAGCGCAAGGAAGGCGCGGTCTGCGCCGCACCGTTCGGCAGCGCAAGCATTCTGCCGATCACCTGGATGTACATTCGCATGATGGGTGGCGCAGGCTTGAAGCGCGCTTCGCAGCTGGCAATCCTCAATGCCAACTACATTTCCCGTCGCCTCGAAGAGCACTACCCAGTGCTCTACACCGGTAGCAACGGTCTGGTAGCGCACGAGTGCATCCTCGACCTGCGTCCACTGAAAGACAGCAGCGGCATCAGCGTCGATGACGTGGCCAAGCGTCTGATCGACTTCGGTTTCCATGCCCCGACCATGTCGTTCCCGGTCGCCGGCACGCTGATGATCGAGCCGACTGAAAGTGAATCCAAGGAAGAACTGGACCGTTTCTGCGACGCCATGATCCGCATCCGCGAAGAAATCCGCGCAGTGGAAAACGGCACGCTGGACAAGGACGACAACCCACTGAAAAACGCACCGCACACCGCGGCGGAGCTGGTCGGTGAGTGGTCGCACCCGTACAGCCGCGAGCAAGCCGTTTACCCGGTTGCGTCGCTGATCGAAGGCAAGTACTGGCCGCCGGTCGGCCGCGTCGACAACGTCTTCGGCGATCGCAACCTGGTTTGCGCCTGCCCGTCGATCGAAAGCTACGCTTAACGAATGAGGGGGCGGGTTCGCCTGCCCCCACTGTCCATAACACCACCTCCCCCTGTAGGAGCTGCCGCAGGCTGCGATCTTTTGATCTCCATCAAAAGCAAG
>NZ_JBSVXD010000318.1:0-3734 GCF_054070755.1 Pseudomonas sp. SDO5591_S426
ATGCGACTTCCTGTAGGAGCTGCCGAAGGCTGCGATCTTTTGATGTTGCAATTACAGATCAACGGCTCAACAAAAACCCGAACCCCTGACCCAGGGCAGTCTCCCTGTAACATTTAGCAATGATCATGAACGACACTCCTTCCCTCCTCAGGAATGTCTGGTATGGCTACCCCCACTTTCACCGCTGCTCCGGCGCCCGCCGGTAGTAGCGCCAAGCCGCAATTCGATAAAAAACCCGGCCTGATTACCGTCGTGGTGTTCGTTGCCGTGCTGGCCATCGGGTTGCTGTTTACCGCGTACAGCCTGATGCATGACATGAATGAACTCGGCACGGTGGTGACCACCTGGACGCCGTTTCTGCTGCTGGGTGTGGCGTTGTTGATTGCCCTGGGCTTTGAGTTCGTCAACGGTTTCCACGACACCGCCAACGCCGTGGCCACGGTGATTTACACCCACTCGCTGCCGCCGAATTTCGCGGTGGTCTGGTCCGGGTTCTTCAACTTCCTTGGGGTGCTGCTGTCCAGCGGCGCGGTGGCGTTCGGCATCATCGCGCTGCTGCCGGTGGAGCTGATTCTGCAAGTCGGTTCATCCGCCGGCTTCGCGATGATCTTCGCCCTGCTGATCGCTGCGATCCTGTGGAACCTTGGCACTTGGTGGCTGGGGCTGCCGGCGTCTTCGTCGCACACATTGATCGGTTCGATCATTGGTGTTGGCGTGGCCAACGCATTGATGCACGGCCGCGACGGCACCAGCGGTGTGGACTGGGCGCAGGCCACCAAGATTGGTTACGCACTGCTGCTTTCGCCGCTGGTGGGTTTCGGCTGCGCCGCGCTGTTGCTGCTGGCCCTGCGTGCGTTCGTGAAGAACCGTGCGCTGTACAAGGAACCGAAAGGCAACACTCCGCCGCCGTGGTGGATTCGCGGTCTGTTGATCCTGACCTGCACCGGCGTGTCGTTCGCCCACGGTTCCAACGACGGCCAGAAAGGCATGGGCCTGATCATGTTGATTCTGGTCGGCACCCTGCCGATGGCCTACGCGCTGAACCGCACCATGCCCGCGGATCAGGCGTTGCAGTTCGCCGCCGTGGCCGAAGTCACCCAGCAAGCGTTGGTCAAAGCCGCGCCGCAACCGGCCCCGGCCGATCCACGTCCGATCCTGTCCGAATACGTGCGCAGCAAGGAAGCGACACCGCAGCTGGTGCCTGCGCTCGCCGCGCTCACCGGCAGCATCGGCGCCGAGGTCAAGGGTTATGGATCGCTGTCGAAAGTGCCCGCCGAAGCCGTGGGCAACGTGCGAAACGACATGTACCTGACCAGCGAAACCATTCGCCTGATGGACAAGAACAAGGTCGGTAATTTCGACGCCGACACCAGCAGCAAGCTGCAACTGTTCAAGCAGCAGATCGACAACTCCACGCGGTTCATTCCGCTATGGGTGAAGATCGCGGTGGCGATTGCGTTGGGGCTGGGCACCATGGTCGGCTGGAAGCGCATTGTGGTGACGGTCGGCGAGAAGATCGGCAAGACTCACCTGACTTACGCGCAAGGTGCCTCGGCGGAAACCGTGGCCATGCTGACCATCGGCGCTGCGGACATGTTCGGGCTGCCGGTGTCGACCACGCATGTTCTGTCATCAGGCGTGGCCGGGACCATGGTCGCCAATGGTGGCGGCTTGCAGATGAAGACTATTCGCAATCTACTGATGGCCTGGGTGCTGACCTTGCCGGCGGCGATTTTGTTGTCGGGCAGTTTGTATTGGTTGTTCACCCAACTCTTCTGACGCTACGCGGACTCTGTAGGAGCAAGGCTTGCCCGCGATTGAGGCGGCGCGGTTTCACAGAAGCACCGCGTCATCGTTCATCGCGGGCAAACCTTGCTCCTACAGGTTGTTAGCCGATCGAATGACTTCCCCCAACCAATCCATGAACGCCCTCACCCGCAACGGCAAATGCCGTTGCCGGGCGTAGAGCAGCGACACTTCCATGGACGGCGCGTTGAACTGCGGCAACACCTCTACCAGTTCACCGCTGATCAAGTGTCTATGCATGCCCATTCGCGGCGCCTGGATCAGGCCGAAACCACCCAGGCACGCCGACTCATAGGCGTCGGTGCTGTTGACCGTGATGCTGCCGGCCATCGGCAGCCGCTGCACCTTGCCGTCGACCTCATACACAAAACCTTCCGAGCGCGCGCCCAATACGCCGACGTAATGCACCAGCCGATGCTGCGCCAGATCCTCCAACTGCTGCGGCACGCCGTATCGCTGCACATAGCCGGGGCTGATGCAGTTGACCATGGCGAAGTCGCACAGATGCCGCGCGACCACCGATTGATCCGGTTGCGCCCCCACCCGCAACACGCAATCAAAGCCTTCACTGAGCAAGTCCACGCGGCGATCGGTGCTGCTGATTTCCAGTTCGAGCAACGGGTGACGCGCCATGAATTCCGGCAGGCGCGGCATCACCACGCGGCGGGCCAGAATGTTCGGCATGTCGACGCGAATTCGCCCCACCAACGTGGCTTCGTCCTGACGAAACAGGCCTTCGATTTCGTCCATGTGCGACAGCAAATCCTTGCTGCGCTCGTACAGCACCAAGCCGTCCTGAGTCGCTTGAACCTTGCGCGTGGTGCGCTGCAACAGACGCGTGCCGAGCAACGCTTCCAGCGCCTGAACATGTTCGGACACCGTGGACCGGGGCAGACCCAGACTCTCCCCCGCCAAGGTAAAACTCGACATCTCGCTGACGCGGACAAAGGTGCGCAGCAATTCCAGTTTGTTCATGGGCCTGACCCTTATTGTTCGGCTTATCCGACCAGTGATTCCGGTTTAGCCATGTTTATCACCCTGTAGCGGATAAATAAACTTCCTCCCATCCACTGCCCACTGCACTTGAGGAAGCCCCATGAACCGTAAAATCGCACTGATCACCGGCGCCAGCCGCGGCCTCGGCAAGAACACCGCGCTGCATCTGGCCGCCCAAGGCGTCGACATCATCGGCACCTACAACAGCCGCGCCGATGAGGCGCAGGCCCTGGTCGCGGAAATTGAAAGCCTCGGCGGCCGCGCCGCCATGCTGCAACTCGATGTTGGACAGAGTGAGCAATTCGCCGCGTTTGCCACCAAAGTCGACCAGGTGCTGCGCACCCACTTCGACCAGCAGCGCTTCGATTTTCTGGTGAACAACGCGGGGATCGGCCTGCACGCGAACTTCGTCGACACCACGGTCGAGCAGTTCGACTTGATGGTGAACATCCACTTCAAGGGACCGTTTTTCCTCACGCAAAACCTGCTGCCATTGCTCAATGACGGCGGGCGCATCATCAACGTTTCCAGCGGGCTGGCCCGTTTCAGTTTTCCCGGTTACGGTGCCTATGCGGCCATGAAAGGTGCGATGGAAGTGCTGACGCGTTACCAGGCCAAAGAGCTGGGTGCGCGCAACATCAGCGTCAACATCCTCGCCCCCGGTGCGATCGAAACCGATTTCGGTGGGGGCACCGTGCGGGACAACGCCGAGGTCAACAAAATGGTCGCGGGCAACACCGCGCTGGGACGCGCCGGTCGTCCGGATGATATTGGCGCCGCGATTGCGCTGCTGGTGGCACCGGGCAGCCAGTGGATCAATGGGCAGCGGATTGAGGCGTCGGGCGGGATGTTTTTGTAAGGCCTAAACATTAAAAGATCAAAAGATCGCAGCCTGCGGCAGCTCCTACATTGGATCGGGTGCATCCAGTTTG
>NZ_JBSVXD010000319.1:0-3733 GCF_054070755.1 Pseudomonas sp. SDO5591_S426
GGATCTCCAGCGGACACAGAGTTTAAGTATGACGCTGATCCTGTGGGAGCGGGCTTGCCCGCGATGAACGATAACGCGGTCTCAATCAAGCCGCGCTGGCATGCTCAACACGATGAAACAACCGGTTGAAATACACCAGGCTGTCACGCGGTTCGCGCACGCCGACCTTCGTCAGTTCCACGAACATCACCGAATGCGAACCCACTTCCTTGCACTCGCTGATCCGTCCTTCCAATTGCACCAGGGCGTCGCGCAGCACCGGCACATCGGCCGCGCCGTCGTCCCACAAGTCCCAGGCAAAACGCTCATCCATCGGCACCTTGGTCATGCCGGCGAAGTGCCGGGCCAGTTCTTCCTGCTCACCACACAGCACGTTGACGCACAGGTGGCCGTTGGTGCGGAACACGTCGTGGGTGGCGCTGTTGCGATTGACGCAGACCAGCACGGTGGGCGGTGAATCGGTCACCGAGCACACGGCGCTGGCGGTAATGCCGCAGCGACCGCCGGGGCCGTTGGTGGTGATGATGTTCACCGCAGCAGGCAGCTGCGCCATGGCGTTGCGAAAGTCGATTTGCTGCTGGCTCAGGTCGGCCATGTCGATGCCCCTTCCTTCAGGAGGACCGCGTCGTAAAGCGGCCCGTAGGTGATGGAACAAGACTAAGGCCGCGGGCACAGCGCAACCATTCTGACGATCCCCATGGTGAGGTTGGGTTTCCGCTAGTCGACTAGGTGGTTTCTTTATCGCAAGGGCCGGCGACAGTGGGTATTCTGCACACTGGCTTCACAAAGATGAGCCGATGCGTGCCGCGCGTTCGCGTGCGAAAACAATAATTAGAAATTTTCGTGGCAGCCCCGATGGAAACCCGCAAACCGATTGTTTACATCGTTGACGACGACAAGGACCTGCGCACTTCACTGGCGTGGCTGCTGGAGTCCGTCAGCGTGCAGGCGCAGTGCTTTGCCGGCGCCGAAGAGTTCCTCAGCCAATACGACCCCAAGCAGCCCGCCTGCCTGGTGCTCGACGTGCGCATGCCGGAGACCAGCGGTTTCCAGTTGCAGGAGATCCTCAACCAGCGCGGCAGCACGCTGCCGACCATCTTCGTCTCGGCCCATGGCGACATCCCGATGTCGGTCACGGCCATGAAGAACGGTGCGCTGGACTTCGTCGAGAAGCCCTACAACCCACAGCAGATGATCGACCGCATCCAGGCCGCGCTGAAGACCGCCGTGCACGCCCAGGCCGATCAGCAGCAGCGTCAGAACCTGCAAGGCAAACTGGCGCTGCTGACCACCCGCGAGCGTGAAGTATTGATGCTGGTGATCGATGGCAAGGCCAGCAAGGTGATCGCGCGGGAGCTGAACATCAGCGTGAAGACCGTTGACGTGCACCGCACCAAGATCAAGGAAAAGATGGGCGTGACCAGCATTGCCATGCTGGTGCGCGAAGTGCTGCATTTGCCGGTGGATGAGCCGGTGCGGCATTGAGGGATGTGTGGCGGCCATGAGGCCGCCATCGCGGGCAAGCCCGCTCCCACAGTGGTTTTGTGTTCGCTGGAGAACTCTGTAGGAGCTGCCGGAGGCTGCGATCTTTTGATTTTGCTTTAACAACAAGATCAAAAGATCGCAGCCTTCGGCAGCTCCTACAGGGGATGTGAAGTGTCAGATCTGGCTGTACCGCTTGCGATAAGCCCCCGGCGACACACCGAAGCGTGATTTGAACGCCGACGAGAAGTAGCTGGAATCCGAAAAACCCCACGCATAACACAACGCCGAGAGCTTCTGCTCGACATCGGCGCGGCGCAGGTTTTCCGCGCAGAAGTCCAGGCGACGGTGCTTGATGTATTGCGCCACCACCAGGCCGCGCTTGGAGAACATCCGGTACAGCCCGCGTACCGAAACCCCGACCTCACGGGCAATCATCTCGGGGCACAGGGCTTCGTCGCTGATGTGCTGGTCGATGAAGGCGATGATCTTGCGGAACTGCCGCTCGTGGGCGTCACCGCCGTTGTCTTGCGCACTGATGCCCGGCAACAACAGGCTCGCGAGGGCGTCGAGTACGGCTTCGCTTTCCTGCATGTCCAGGCTTTCTTGCTGGCGTGTCTCCAGCACCAGCCTGTTGGCCATCGAAGCCAAAGGGCTGCTGGCGGCGATGCGGGTGGCGCAGTTGACCGCGTTGAAGTGCGAGCCACGCTCGACCACCTGACGCGGCAAAATCAACGACAACTGACGGGAATCGTCGTTGTAGGTCATGTCACTCGGACGGCTGGCGTCGATCAGGGCGATGTCGCCACAGCCCAGCTGCGCACGGTTGTCGCCCTGCTCCAGCTGTGAGCTACCACGCATCTGGAACACCGCGTAGTAATGGCCATCGCTGCTGGTGCTGACGTCCTTGCTGGTGCGGTACAAATGCACGTGCGCCATGTCGACCACGCTCAGGTTGATCGCACCGCTGCGAAATTCCGCCAGTTCGCCGTAGAAGTCGGTGTCCAGCGCCCGGGCATCGAAACGCCCACAAGCCTGGTTCACCTGGCTCAACCAACTTTCGAACGCCTCATTGCGCACCGCCGATGCTGTAATCATGTCCGCAAAGCCTCACGTTTTTTTGTTTTTATTTCCGACCGCTTCGTCGAGCGGTTCGGTAAAAAAGTTTCGTCTTCCAGCCATCGCCTCCCTCGATGGTCGCCGGGCGCCATTCAACAGGCTCCGGCGTCAGCTTTCCAGTGAAGAAAGCGCTTAGATGTCCAATACCAGACGAGCGGAAAGTGCCCGGGAAACACAGGCGCAAATCTGCTTGTTGGAGGCCTTTTCCTTGTTGGAAAGGCAGTTGTCGCGGTGCTCTGGCACGCCGTCCAGCACCTCAACGATGCAGGTGCCGCAAATGCCTTCGCGGCACTCGGTGTCGATGTCGCAACCGTGGGCTTGCAACACGTCGACCAGGCTGGTGTTGGCCGGTACTTGCAGCACCACGCCGGAACTGGCCAGTTCCACTTCGAACGTGCCGGCCGGGGCGCTGTTGGCGGCCGGGTCTGCAGCGAAGTGTTCCAGGTGAATGGCCTCATCAGCGCGACTGCGCGACGCGACTTCCACCACTTTGTTCATGAACGGTGCCGGGCCGCAGGTGTAGACGTGGGCCGTTGGACTTGCGCGATCCAGGCAGGCACTCAATGCGCCGTCGAGATCCGCTGGTTCGATGCCGTAGTGGAACTCCACATGATCAGCAAAATTGGTCGCCAACAGTTCGGTAAACGCCGCGTATTGCGCCGAGCGGGCGAAGTAATGCAGGCGGTACGGCTGGCCGCTTTCCGCCAGCTTGTAGGCCATGCTCAGCAGCGGCGTGACGCCGATACCGGCGGCGAACAGCACATGCTCGCTGGCGCTTTCATCGAGGCGGAACAGGTTGCGCGGCGCGCCCATCTCCAGCTCCATGCCCTCTTCCACTTGCTCGTGCAGCGCCAGCGAACCACCGCGCGACTGCGCTTCTTTCTTCACCGCCACCAGGTAGGCGCGGCGATCCTGCGGCGGGCTGCACAGCGAATACTGGCGGGTTACGCCGGTCGGCCCGGTCAGGTCGACGTGGGCACCCGGTTCATAGGTGTCGAGCGGCTGGCCGTCACTGCGCACGAGGCGAAAGGAACGGATATCCAGCGCTTCGTCGACGATCCTTTCGATCTTCACCTTCATCATTGCATCACCTGAATACTTATTTTTCGTTTAACACATCACTTGTAGGAGC
>NZ_JBSVXD010000320.1:0-3731 GCF_054070755.1 Pseudomonas sp. SDO5591_S426
GCCGTGCTCCTACAGGTATTCGGATCACACCACCGGAAACTGAATCCTGAACGCCGCCCCACCCATCGGTGAATCACCCAGGGTCAGTTTGGCGCTGTAGCTTTCGATGATGTCCTTGACCACCGCCAGGCCGATGCCCTGCCCCGGGTGCTGGCGATCCAGGCGTTCGCCGCGTTGCAGGATTCGCGCGCGTTGGTCGGGCGGTACGCCGGGGCCGTCGTCCTCGACGCACAACTCGATGCCGCTGAGGGTCTGCCGCACGCTGACGCGCACTTCGCCCAAGCACAGGCGATAGGCGTTTTCCAACAGGTTGCCCATCATTTCCAGCAAGGCGCCCTGCTCGATCGGCACATAACACTCCTCCGGCAGATCCAGCGCCACCCGCACGCGTTTGTCGCGATAGACCTTGTCCAGCGTGTCGCACAGGCTTTGCAGCACCGGGCGCAGGCGTACCTGATGACGCACCAGACCGCTTTTGCGCAGGCTGGCGCGCTGCAACTGATAGCTGATCTGCTGGCTCATGCGCTCGATCTGGGTTTGCAGCACCCAAGCCTGATCGCGATCTTCGGGGCGTTGCGCCATGTCCTCGCTGACGCCTTGCAACACCGCCAGCGGAGTTTTCAGGCTATGCGCCAGATCATCGAGGGAATCACGGTAACGGCTGCGCTGTTCGCGCTCGCTGTGCAGCAATCGGTTGAGGGAACCGGTCAGGCGCAGCAGTTCGCGCGGGTGTTGCTCGCTGAGGCTTTCGCGGTCGCCGCTTTCAATTTCATCCAGTTCCTGACTGAGCCGGCGCAACGCCTGCAAACCCCAGGTCAGTCCGATCCACAGCAGCGCCAGCAGCACCAGCAACGCGGCGCCGAAACCCAGATAGAGGTTTTCCCGCAGGCCTTCGAGGGTGATTTCGTATTCGCGAACCGGTTGCAGCGCAACAATGCTGAACGCCGCACTTTTGCCGCCCAGCAACTTGACCTCGACGTCATAGACGAAGAATTCCCCACTGGCTTCGCTGATCCTGGCGAACTCGTTGCCGCGCCCGTCGTAGCGCGGCTTGTAGTTGATTTTCTCTTCCTGCGTGGCCTTGGAGCGCCAGACCAGATGACCCTCGCGGTCGTAGATATAACCGAGCAATCGGCTGTCGGTGAGATTGAAACGTTCGTCGGGCAGTTGCGCCGGCATCTGCAAGTGGTTGTTTTCGACCCGGGCGGCAGAGATCAGCGTCGTGACGTCGGACGCCAGACGCTGCTCGATGGAGTCCTGCAACGCGAGGCTGAACGCACCCTGCATCGCCGGCAGCAGCGCCAGCATGAACAACACCGCCAGCAGTGTGGCGGCGAGCATCAAGCGGACACGAAGCGAACGAATCAAGTGCAACGCTCATTGAACAGGTAGCCGAGGCCACGCACGGTGTCGATCGGCTTGAACCCCACCGGCCCTTCGAGTTTGCGCCGCAGGCGACCGACCAGCACTTCGATCACGTTCGGATCGCGCTCGTCGTCATCCGGGTACAGCTGCTCCATCAAACGGTCCTTGGCCACCACCTGCTGATGATGGCGCATCAGGTATTCGAGGATGCGGTATTCGTAGGCCGTCAGCGCCAGCGGCTGATCATCGAGGGTCGCCTGTTTGCGATTGAGGTCCAGCACCAACGGCCCGGCAACGATGGTCGACTGGGTGAAACCGCTGGAGCGACGCAACAACGCATTGAGGCGGGCGTCGAGTTCTTCGAACTGGAACGGCTTGACCACATAATCGTCGGCCCCGGCGGCCAGGCCTTCGACCTTGTCCTGCCAGTTGCCGCGCGCGGTGAGGATCAGGATCGGAAAGGTCTTGCCCCGCGAGCGCAGCTGACGGATCAGGTCGAGACCGCTCATGCCCGGCAAACCAAGATCGATCACCGCCAAGTCATGGTTGAACTGCTCGGTCTGGTACAACGCCTCCTCGGCATTGGCCACGGACTCGACCACATGGCCGCTTTCCGTCAGGCGGGTTTGCAGGTGATGGCGCAACAGCGCTTCATCTTCGACGACCAGCAGTTTCATAACGCTCTCCCGGGCAAATCAAAATCTCCAGACAACCCTCTGTGGGAGCTAGCAGGCTAGCTCCCACAGAGTACAAAGGCGAACCGCTTTAGAAAGCGTAGTTGGCGGACAGGTAAGTCTGGGCGCTGCTGGTCAAATCCAGCGAACCTTGCTTGCTGCCGCCGCTTTCTTTCATCTCGGTGCTGGCGTTGCTGCGCAGGTAACGGTAACCCAGTTCAACCGAGGTGTTTTGCGAAACCTGTTGCAGCACCCCCATCTGCCCGCCGACGGCGTAACCGATGTCGCTGTCGCGGCTGTAGCCTGGCGAGTCCTGAGTCAATTTGGTCAAACCGGCCGTGGCGCCACCGAACAACTTGGTGCTGCCCCCCACCGGATAGAACAGATCGTAGCTACCCAGGAGGTTTTCCTGACGCAGTTTAATCCCATTGTGCGAGCCCGACACATTGTCGTAAGTGGCGTAGTAACGGCCCTGGCTGTTTTGCTGGCCCAGGCGCACGCCCCAGGTATTGTCCTTGCCGATCACGCCATCGGCGTTAGGATTGTTGAGGTTGGTGTCCAGCGCGTTGGACTTTTTCACCTTGTCGCTGGTCTGTCCAAAAGTAAGGCCGGCAAAATTCTCATCGGCGGCATGCGCAGCAACGCTGGCGCCCATCACGGTGAAAGCCAGAAGCAGTTTTTTGAATGCAGTCATTGGGGTGATTCCTCATGCGCTATTTGCTTTCGGGTATGGCGCAAGGTTACTGACCCGGCCCTGAACTCCCCCTGAACGCACTCTGAACCTGAGCTGAACCAAATCGACCCGACTCTTTCGACACGTTTCAACAGGAGATTCGACCATGCGCATGTTTCTCGCTGTCCTCTTACTGACGTTGAGCGGGCTCAGCCAAGCCGCCATCAAGACCCAGGAAATCCCGTACCAAAGTGCCGACGGCACAAAACTGATCGGCTACTACGCCTATGACGACGCGATCAACGGCCCCCGCCCAGGTGTCGTGGTGGTGCATGAATGGTGGGGACTCAACGATTACACCAAGCGCCGCGCCCGCGATCTCGCAGGGCTGGGCTATAGCGCGCTGGCCATCGACATGTATGGCGATGGCAAGAACACCGAACATCCCAAGGACGCCATGGCGTTCATGCAAGCGGCGTTGAAGGACAGCGCAGCGTCCAGCGCGCGGTTCCAGGCCGGGCTCGACTTGCTGAAGAAACAGCCGCAAACCGATCCGCAAAAAATTGCCGCTATCGGTTACTGCTTTGGCGGCGGCGTGGTGCTCAACGCTGCACGCCAGGGTGTGCCGCTGGCCGGGGTGGTGAGCTTCCACGGTTCGCTGGCGACCAATACCCCGGCGAAACCAGGCAGCGTGAAAGCGAAAATCCTCGTCGAGCACGGTGCGCTGGACAGCATGGTCACGCCGGATAACGTCGCGGCGTTCAAAGCCGAAATGGACAAGGCCGGCGCCGACTACACGTTCGTCAGTCTTGAAGGCGCCAAGCATGGCTTCAGCAATCCGGATGCCGATCGCTTGAGCCATGGCGATCACGGCGGGCCGGACATTGGCTACAGCAAAGCGGCGGATGAAAAGTCGTGGGCGGACATGCAGGCGTTTTTCAAGAAGATCTTTGGCTGATCAGGTAAACCGCGGCGCGGCCATCGCGAGCAGGCTCACTTCTACAGGGGAATGCGTTTCA
>NZ_JBSVXD010000321.1:0-3720 GCF_054070755.1 Pseudomonas sp. SDO5591_S426
AAAGATTGCGCCATACCCTGTGGGAGCGGGCTTGCCCGCGATGGCGTCAGTCAAAGCACTGCTGAATAAAAAGGGGCGACCATTACCGGTCGCCCCTTTTTTTGCCCGAAAACTATCGAATCAAGCCAGATCCACCAACACGATCTCACTGTCCTCAATCGCCGTCACTCGCAAAACCTGCTCATCGGCAACCGCAATCCCGTCTCGAGCTTGTGCACGCAAGCCATTGACTTCAATGACGCCTGTAGCTGGAACCAGGTAGGCGCGGCGACCGTTGTCCAAGTGATACTCAGCGGACTCACCAGCCTTCAGATTCGCCGCGACCAGTCGTGCATCGGCACGAATGCGCAAGCTTTGATCGTCGCCTTCCTTGCCGCTGGCCAGGGTCACGAAACCTTCGCGGTCACCCTTCGGGAACGGTTTGGCGCCCCAGGACGGTGCCAGGCCGGATTCATTGGGGATGATCCAGATCTGGAAGATCTTGGTCGGCGTCGCTTCCAGGTTGTATTCGCTGTGAGCAATACCGGTGCCGGCGCTCATGACCTGAACGTCACCCGCCTCGGTGCGGCCCTTGTTGCCAAGGTTGTCCTGGTGGGTGATGGCGCCTTCACGCACGTAAGTGATGATTTCCATGTCCCGGTGCGGGTGCTGCGGGAAACCGGTGCCGGGGGCGATCACGTCGTCGTTCCACACCCGCAGGTTGCCCCAGTTCATGCGCTTGGGATCGTGGTACTCGGCGAACGAAAAATGGTGATGGGCATCCAACCAGCCGTGGTGTGCGCCGCCGAGCGAGTTGAAAGGTCTGAGTTCAAGCATGATCGTCTCCTGAAAAGGTTCGTCATGGGGCGGGGCGCCTGGGCCATGAAGCGAGACCGGTGGTTGATGACGGGCATCATCCTTCAGCCAACAATCGATAAAAAGCGTAAAAAATGCCTGATAACCATCGAATGATTTGATATGAAATAACCTCGAAACATTCTCACCCAGCCTTCAATTCAACGCATAAGCCAATGAGTCATAAGCATTTCACTAGAACTGGGCGGCAAATAAAGACACCATAGCCCTCAACAGCCTCACACCCTGGAGTCCGTCCGCGTGTCGCAACACACCCCCGATCTTCCGCCTGAACTTCGTCCTCTGGCCGAGATGCCGCTGCTCAAGCGTCTGGCCGCCCGTTTCTTTGGTCATGGCCTGACACGACTGCGCGCACAACACCGCGCCTCCTGGCTACATGGCCAGGCGGATGGCTTTCGCAGCGGCCACACGGCCGGCGTTGAGTATGGCTATAAGGAAGGCAAGCTCGAGGGGCTGGAAGAAGGCCGACAGGTCCTGCTGATCCGCGACTCGCGCAGCACTGAACATCGGCCACCCAATATCGATGATCATCTGTTCGATGATTGGCGTCTGCCGCTGACCGCCGAATTGAAGAAGCGCATGAAAGCCGACGTCGCCCGATTGTTGCCGGCCCACGCACAACCCAGCGCTGCGCAGTGGAAGATGATCTTCAGCGACACGCCTTCAACATCGGTGATCGCCGGCGCGGGTGCGGGCAAGTCGACGACGCTGGTTCTGCGCATAGTGTTGCTGACGCACTATCTGGGGTTCGAGTTGAGTTCGATGACCGTGGTGACGTTCACTCGCGAGTCGCGCAAAGACTTCATCAACAAGTTGATTGAACTGTTCGCGCTCTGGGGGCGGGCGCTCAGTTTCAAGGAAGCGCGGGAATTGGTGCGCACCTTCCACTCGCGAATTCTGCCGATGGTTCGCAGCCTGCCGGGCTTCGAACGCCTGCAAGCCTTCGAAAACCTAAGTCTGCGTGCGCAAAATGGCGATGAAGAGGCGGACAGCAATCCGTTCGACCTGCGCATCAACGACGCCCAACGCCAGCAGCTCAATGCCTGTTACCACGCGTTGCACACCCGCGATGAACGCTTCCGCGAACTGATCAAGCCGTTGTCGCGTCACGCCTTGCAGCTCAAGGAGCTGGAGCGCGATCACCCGGACGTGCAAAAACGCATGGCCGTGACTGAACTGGCCGCGAAGCGCGATGATGAACTCTGCGACACGATTGAGGATTTGTGGTTTCGGGCCAAAGCCTGGCCAATCAAAGGCATCGAGCCCAAGCGCCAGACCTTCGATATCAACGGTTCGACATTCCATTGCCACGGCTACATTCCGTCCCTGGATGCCTGGGTGGTACTTGGCTTCGACCCCCGGGAAAACCCGCAGGTTACCCGTCCGAATGCCAAGCTGACGGTGCGCGCAGAGTGGGCGGTAAAGCGCACCCTGTTTCAAGCTTTCTGTCGTAAGCCGTTGATATGGCTTGATAGTTACGAGTCATCGAAGCGTGTTCTGGCTTCCTTGGCTGGCGACGCCAGTGCCGGACCGGGCTTCGATTACAAGGTCAAGGGCGAACTTGCGTCCGCGCCGTTGCTCGACTGTTTTGTCGCTGCCGCCGGGTTCATCGAAAACCTCGGTCTGGATGTGCCGACGGCAGTGGGCCAGATGAGTTTTGGCAAGGACGACCCGGACCGTTTTTTCTTCGAGGCCCTCAGTCTGTACTGGCGAGCGCTGGAAGATCATTTGCTCGATCAGAAGCCACCGATCATGACGTACAACCGGATGTTCGCCTTGTTCAGCGAGCATTCACCGGAAAACCTCAAGCTGTTGAGTGATGAGTTGCTGCGGCCGCTGTCGCACCTGATGATCGATGAGTTTCAGGACGTATCGCCGCAGATCGTTTCCTGGATTCGCGCCAGCCTGGGCGAAATCCGCAGTCGCGGCCCGGCGATGCATGTCGGGCGAGGCGCCCAACGCTCATCGCTGCTGTGCGTCGGCGACGACTGGCAGTCGATTTACGGCTGGCGCGGGAGTTCGCCGAGTTACTTCATGGAGTTCAACAAGGAATTTTCCTCGCCGAGTACGACCAAGGTGATGCTCAGCGACAACTACCGCAGTCACCAGCACATCATCGACGCCGCGGAGCACATCGTGCGTGCCGCGCCGGCGATTGCCGGCAAGAAGGCCAAGGCCAGCGGCGAGCCGAAGGATCTACTGCCGGTGAATGTGCTGGATCGAGACGACTCGGGCATGGCTCAGCGCCTGATGGAGCATTACAGAAAGGGCGATTCGATCTTGATGCTTTATCGAAAAAGTAGCGATAAGTTATTGATAGAAGAACATATTCAGCCTGTAGTTAATGTTGATTCTAGCTTGCCGTACGAGTCTCGACGCCTGAAACAATTGACCTACCACAGCGCCAAGGGCTTGCAGGCTGATGCTGTTTTCCTGCTCGGCGATTGCCAGCACCTGACCAGTTCACCTTACAAGAATCAGGTGTATCGAATGGCCGGATTGGGCAAGGCCGGCGACAGCGAACCGTACGACAACGCGCAAAAGGACGAAATCCTGCGCCTGGCCTATGTAGGCATCACCCGGGCCGTGAGTCATTGCTATTGGTATGTCGATGGGCAGGACAATCAGGCGGTGAACAGCCCCAAGGCTTCGGACCGGATCGGCAAGGGCAAGGCGTTTTTCGCCGATCATCGGCAGGGCAAAGCTTCGGCGTAAATCTTGAAAGATCGCAGCCTTCGGCAGCTCCTATAGGGATATGCATTCCAATGTAGGAGATGCCGAAGGCTGCGATCTTTTGACCTTTACCCAAGAAAATCTATGGTCACCCCCATTTTTGCAATACTGATTAACGGGTGGTGTGGTTGG
>NZ_JBSVXD010000322.1:0-3716 GCF_054070755.1 Pseudomonas sp. SDO5591_S426
AACTCCTACAGAATGAGGCGAACATCTGTAGGCGCTGCCGAAGGCTGCGATCTTTAGATTTTGATCTCCACTTCCCCAAGATGCCCGCCATACGGCCCAAAACTCCGTTCAACCAAATGCCGTGATCCATCCGCCTGCACGATCAACGCCGTACTCGCCCGCGTCCCATAACTCTGGCTGGCAATAAACACGCTCGACAACAATGTCTCGGTCGCCAATCCGACGCCGGTATCCGGCAAATCGGCAAACGGTGCGGTCTGCGCGTCGCTCAATAACGCCAACAGCGCCTGAGGCTGCGGATCGTCCAGCACCTCGCTCAACGCCGCCCTGGCCTTGAGCAGTTTCGGCCACGGCGTATCCAGCCCTGCGTTCGACAACCCATAAACCCCCGGTGGCAGCATCACCGCTTCCGATTCCCGGGCATTGAAGTGCCAGAGCTCGTTATTGTTGCCAATCAGCAGATTAAAACCGCCATACTCCGGCGATCGTGCGACAACGTCGGTCAAGTAGTCGTCAATCGGCAAGCTCCCGTTGAGAAAGCGCGCCACCAGTTCACCGCGAGACTTTCGACCGGGCGGCCGATGCGGATCTCGGATATTGGTCAGCGCAGCAAAGCGCCCGTTGGCACCGACCCCGAGCCAGGTACCACCGGCCTCCAGGTCGCGACCGGCGTAAACCTGCGGTGCGTCAGACCATTGCGCCAGCGGCAGGCTGGGGCGGGCGTAGAACTCGTCGCGGTTGGCCGCCACGATCAGCGGCTGGGCATGACCCGGTCGCCAGGCGAAAACAATCAGGCACATAAGGTGGTCCTTGTGTGTTTTTTGCCCACTCTACGCAGTCATCGTGCGGGTATCCATCGCCATCCAGTGGAGCCCGAGGCCATGCATCCGTTACCATGCCGCTCCGGTTTTGGGGTTGGGTGGGGAAACAGCATGGAATTTCTGCTCTATCTGGCGCTCGGCGCCTGCGCCGGGGTGTTGGCCGGGCTGTTCGGCGTCGGCGGCGGGATCATCATCGTCCCGGTGCTGGTGTTCAGTTTCACCTTGCAAGGTTTTGACGCATCGATCCTGACCCACCTGGCCGTCGGCACGTCGCTGGCGACGATCATCTTCACCTCGGTCAACGCAGTGCGCGAGCATCACCGTCGTGGCGCCGTGCGCTGGCCGATCTTCGTGTGGATGACCGTGGGCATCCTGATCGGTGCGGGTTTCGGCGCGCTGACCGCCGAAGCGATTTCCGGGCCGAACCTGCAGAAAATCATCGGTGTGTTCGCCCTGGTGATCGCCGCGCAACTGGCGCTGGACGTCAAACCCAAGGCCAGCCGAACGGTGCCGGGTAAAGTCGGTCTGACCGTCGCCGGCACTGTGATCGGCTGGGCCTCGGCGATTTTCGGCATTGGCGGCGGCTCGCTGACCGTGCCATTCCTGACCTGGCGCAGCGTGCCGATGCAGCAAGCGGTGGCCACGTCATCGGCCTGCGGCCTGCCGATCGCCTTGGCAAGTGCATTAAGTTTCATGATTCTGGGCTGGCACGATCCGTTGCTCCCGGCCCATAGTCTCGGTTTTATTTATTTGCCGGCGCTGCTGGGCATTGCCCTGACCAGCATGGTCTTCGCCCGCATCGGTGCGCGACTGGCCCACAGGTTGTCGCCAAAGTTGCTGAAAAGACTGTTTGCCGCTTTGCTGTTCTGCGTTGGCCTGAGCTTTCTGGTCTGAAGCATCTGCTCTGACGCAAAGCACAATCCTTGCTTAATCCTGAGGTGGCAGCGTCGCCCGGGAATTGATTTGAACTCATGAGGAGTCGCAATGCTGCCTTACCCGCAGATCGACCCGGTGGCCCTGGCCATCGGTCCGCTGAAAATCCACTGGTACGGTCTGATGTACCTGATCGGCATCGGCGGCGCCTGGCTGCTGGCGTCCCGCCGGTTGAACCGCTTCGACCCGACCTGGACCAAGGAGAAACTCTCCGACATGGTGTTCTGGATGTCGATGGGGGTGATTGTCGGCGGTCGTCTGGGCTATGTGCTGTTCTACGATCTGAGCGCTTACCTCGCCAACCCGACGCTGATCTTCGAAGTGTGGAAGGGCGGCATGTCGTTCCATGGCGGCTTCATCGGCGTGATGCTGGCGGCGTTGTGGTTCGGGAAAAAGAACAACAAATCGTTCTTCCAGCTCATGGACTTCGTTGCACCGATGGTGCCGATCGGCCTGGGCGCCGGGCGCATTGGTAACTTCATCAACGCCGAGTTGTGGGGCAAGCCGACCGACGTGCCGTGGGCGATGGTTTTCCCGCCGTTCAGCGATCCGGCGCAGCTCGCGCGTCACCCGTCGCAGCTGTATCAGTTCGCACTGGAAGGTGTGGCGCTGTTCCTGATCCTGTGGCTGTTCTCGCGCAAACCGCGGCCAACCATGGCGGTATCGGGGATGTTCGCGCTGTTCTACGGCATTTTCCGTTTCATCGTCGAATTCGTCCGCGTGCCGGACGCACAACTGGGCTATCTGGCCTGGAACTGGCTGACCATGGGGCAGGTGCTGTGCGTGCCGATGATCCTCGGCGGGCTGTTCCTGATCTGGCTGGCGTACCACCGCGCCCCGGCGACTCCAGCGGCAGCCGTATAAAATTCGAACCCCGCAGCGACGGCTGCGGGTTCAAGGACACAGGTAATTCATGAAGCAATATCTCGAACTGGTCGCCCACGTCATCAAGAACGGCACCAAACAGGCCAACCGCACCGGCGTGAACACCATCAGTTTTCCCGGCGCGATGCTGCGTTATGACCTGCAGGAAGGTTTCCCGGCGATCACCACGCGCAAGATGGCCTTCAAATCGGCCATCGGCGAGATGTGCGGTTTTCTGCGTGGCGTGAACAACGCTGCCGAATTCCGCGCGTTGGGTTGCAAGGTCTGGGACCAGAACGCCAACGAAAACGCCCAGTGGCTGGCCAACCCGTTCCGCCAGGGCGACGACGATCTCGGCGAGATCTACGGCGTGCAATGGCGCAAATGGCCGGCGTACAAGCAGATCCCGGTCAGCAACCCGGCTGCCATCGAGCAGACCCTGAAGCAAGGCTACCGCCAGATCGCTGAAGGCGAAGAAAACGGCCAGGCCTACGTGGTGTTGTACAAAGCCATCGACCAGGTTCGCCAGTGCATCGACACCATCATCAAGGACCCGGGCAGCCGCCGCATCCTGTTCCACGGCTGGAACTGCGCCCAACTTGATGAAATGGCCCTGCCGCCGTGCCATTTGCTGTACCAGTTCCACCCGAATGTCGAGACCAAGGAAATTTCCCTGACCCTCTACATCCGCTCCAATGACCTGGGCCTGGGCACGCCGTTCAACCTCACCGAAGGCGCTGCGCTGCTGAGCCTGATCGGTCGCCTGACCGGCTACACGCCGCGTTGGTTCACCTATTTCATCGGCGATGCCCACGTCTACGAAAACCACCTGGACATGCTCAACGAACAGCTCACGCGCGAGCCGTTCCCAATGCCGAAACTGGTGATCAGTGATCGTGTGCCGGAATTCGCCAAGACCGGTGTGTATCAGCCGGAGTGGCTGGAACTGGTAGAGCCGAGCGATTTTTCGCTGGAAGGCTACGAGCACCATGCGCCAATGACCGCGCCGATGGCGGTCTGAAGGCCTGATCAAGATCCTGTAGGAGCCGAGCTTGCTCGCGATGGCGGTAGCACATTCAACATTAATGTGACTGACAA
>NZ_JBSVXD010000323.1:0-3696 GCF_054070755.1 Pseudomonas sp. SDO5591_S426
CCCCGGATGAATGCCGGAGCGAAGGAACCCCGAGCCTTAGCGAGGGGCCGTACGTCCGGGGCGAGACTTTTTGGTTCCTTTTGTGTCGTTTGACAAAAGGGATTCGCCGTAAGGGCGAAACCATAAGTGGCCGTTACCAATGAAACGGATATGTACAAAAAACGCTAAAGCCCAAGGCGAAACTGCTTAGGCGTAATCCCAAACCGCTTCCGAAACGCCCGAATAAAATTACTAGGCTGCCGATACCCAAGCCGCTCGGCAATCCGCTCGATCGGCTGATCCCCCGCCGTCAACCAATGCCGCGCCAGCTCCAGACTGTCACCGCGAACATGCTGCGCCGCCTCAGCCTGCCAATGCCGCAACATGCTCTGATGCAAAAACGGATTAGCCCCCAGCAACGGCTCATCAAGACTGGCCAGGGGCATTCGCAGGCACGGATGCGCACCGTGCGACACCTCAATGCCCACACTACGCAACCACTCCCCAGCCGCCTGCTCCGGCGTCAAAGTCACCCCAAGAAACACCTCACCCGGCGCCCGCCCCAAACGCCGGGCGATGTTGCGCACCAGAGTCAACGTCGCCGCATCCAGCCCGAAGAAATGCGGCAACTGATCAGCCCCGCGCAAGTGCAAGCGAACCTGCCCATCGCCCTCCTCCAGTTCCGCCTGCACGTAGTTGGTCACTTGGGGCAAGAACTCAGTGAAGCACGCGAGACTGGCGCGCAGGGTGGCGGCGGAGTCCAGCAGAATGTTCAAGCCTTGCAGGCTGGTGGTCGCCATGCCGTTGACCAGTTCACAGCCAAACGTGGCGCCCGCCCCCAGGCGTTCGCATTCATGCCACAGCTGTTCCACTAGATGCGCAGGCACGCGCAGCCCTTGCCCTTCCAGCAGCGACAGACAGATTCCGGCCCGTTGCAGCAACTGTTCCTGACACAGGCCGGAGCGTTGCGCATGGCTGAGAATGGTGCGGGTGAAGGCACTGGAGGCGAAGGTTTGTTGGGTCATGGCAGGCTACGGCGAGAAGACAGGCGTGTACTTATGCCAGTCTCTGTGATATCGATCCAATGCATTAAAAGTATCCGCTGAATGCAGGAGACGCATGATGGATTTACGACAGCTTCGCCACCTCGTCGCACTGGCCGACTACCGCAGTTTTGGTCGCGCCGCCGAAGCGATCAACCTCAGCCAACCGGCCTTCAGCCGCAGCATCCAGACTCTGGAGCGGGACCTCGATTGCGCGCTGGTGGAGCGCAGCAGCCGCGAGTTCCGCCTGACCGGCCAAGGCGAATTGGTGCTGCAACACGCCCGGCGTCTGCTGGCCGGTAGCCAGGCGTTGCACAACGAACTGACCCAATACAACGGCCTGACCGGTGGCGAATTGCAGTTCGGCAGCGGCCCGTATCCGGCGCAGCTGTTGGTGCCCGAAGCCCTGGCGCAATTCATCCAGGCGCACCCGGCGATCCGCACCTGTTTCCACCTCGGTGACTGGGAGCAACTGGCGCTGTGGTTGCGCGAGCAGCAGATCGAATTTCTGGTCGCCGATTCGCGGTACTTCACCGGTGATCCGCAATACCACGTGCAACTGTTGCGACCACGGCGCGGACGGTTCTTTTGCCGCGTCGATCACCCCTTGGCCAACCGTGAAAACCTGTCGCTGCGCGCCCTGCTCGACTATGCCGTGGTCGGCACGCGCATCCCCCCGATGATCCGCAAGATCCTCGCCGATGTGCAGGGCGAGCCGGACTTCAATCCCAGCGTCGAATGCGCACAATTCGATGCCATCTGCCGCGTGGTCAGACGCTCCGACGCGGTGGGCATCGCCACCATGGAAGCCCTCGCCGAACAGGTCGATCAGGGGCTGTTTCAACTGCTGGATTTTGTCGACTTGCCCAGCGACGACCCCGGTTTGCTCCTGCATTACGGCATTGTCAGTCGCGTCGGTTATTCCCTGACACCGGCGGCGCTGGCGATGGTCGAGGCGATTGTGCAGGTCGATGAGCGATTGCTCACTGGGATCACTCGTTCCATGTAGGAGCTGCCGCAGGCTGCGATCTTTTGATTTTGCCCTTAAAAACAAGATCAAACGATCGCAGCCTGCGGCAGCTCCTACAAGAGCCGTGCTTACGCGCGACGTGCCAGCGCCTGCATCGCCCGAGGCTCACCCAACGCCCGCAGCAAGCAATGCATCGCCTCTTCACGGCTGCGTTCGAAGCGATAACGCGCCTCGATGTACAGCGCCAGTTTCAGCTCCACCGGTTCCTCCAGCGGCAACGGCGTGCTGCAAGCCCAATGCGCTGGCGACCCGACTCGGCAAACTCATGCCAAACGGCTTTTGATGAACAGCGGGTCGCCGCGCAATTCGCGCAGGCGACGCAGGGCGTTGCTCATGGCCGGCTGCGACAGGCACATCACCTCGGCGGCACGGGTGACACTGCGCTGCTGGTAAATCGCATCGAAGGCGAGCAGCAGGTTCAGGTCGAGCTGGCGTAAATCAAGCATGGTCTTGCTCCGGCAAATCGCTTAACGTCGGGCAGCCTAACCAGTGTTCCGAAACAAGCGGTGAGCCCTACATGACAAAAAGCGATCAGCCACTGCGCCAGCCTCCACCCGCCAATGCGTTCTACGCGCCGACCTTGCTGCCGGCCATCGAAGAGCTGTTGGCGCGCGGCGTTGACCGGGACAACATCGAAGCGCTGTTCCGGCGCAGCCTGTTCGAATTGCGCGCACCGTTCATGCGCGTGCCGCTGTTTCTGTCGCGGCGTTTCTGGTCGTTTGCCCTGGAGCAGACCGGCGACCCGTTGATCGGTGTGGCGGCCGGTCGACGCTTCGTCTCCACTGCCACCAATGGCCTGACCTATCTGTTCGATGTCGCCGCGTCACTGGAAAGCGCCTGCGAGTATTTCGTGCGTTTCTTCCCGTTTTTCAACGGGCATTTCCAGGCCCGGATCGTGCGCGGCGAGAACAGTGTCGAACTGCGTCTGCTCGACGGCGGCAGCGTCAAGGCTGTTGCACCAACCGCCGATTACATCCTCGTCAGTCTGTGCAGCATGCTGCGGCGAAAATTTCTCGCCAGTGGCCTGGTGCGCGATCCGATCCTGGGCGTGGATCTGGTCGGTGCCTGCATGGCCAACCTGCAAGACTATGAACAAGCATTCCGCGCGCCGGTGCAGTGGCGGCAGGCGCAGCACACGATCCACCTCGACCCGCAACTGTTCGTCACCGCGCTGACACCCGGCAACCAAGGCCTGGAACAGACCTTGATCGATTTGCTGGAACAGACCCGGCGCAACAGCGAACCGACCCTGCTGGAACAGGTCAGCGACCACATCATCGCTGATCTCGCCGGTGCCAACTGGCAACAGTTCTGCGCCTCGCAGCACCTGATCGAACGCACCGCGGCGCGGCGCTTGAAAGCACTGGGCTGGAGTTTTTCCGAGTTGCTGGATGAGTATCGGCGCTGTCGGGCCGAGGATTTATTGCAGGCCGCAGAGCTTGAGCTGGTGGAGATTTCCGACCGGTTGGGGTACAGCGATGTGCAGAGTTTCAACCGCGCGTGTTTGCGGTGGTTGGGGTGTGCGCCGGGGGTGTATCGGGCGCGGTGGGTGCAGCCTTCAGTTCAAGGTTGAATGGGGCCGACGCTATCGCGAGCAAGCTCGCTCCCACAGGTGATGGGTTTGAACACAGATGTTGTGTGCAA
>NZ_JBSVXD010000324.1:0-3636 GCF_054070755.1 Pseudomonas sp. SDO5591_S426
GGTGTACGCAATCCTCAGTAGGAGCTGCCGAAGGCTGCGATCTTTTGATCTTATCGTTCGCGCATCGCCTCAGTCCGCGCCTTCAACACCGGTTTCAGCAGATAATCCAGCACCGTCTTCTCCCCGGTAATAATGTCCACCGTCGCCACCATCCCCGGAATGATCAGCAACGGTTTCACATCCCCGCCCAAATGGTTTTTATCGGTGCGCACCTGAATCAGGTAGAAGCTGTTGCCCTTGTCATCGGTGATGGTGTCGGCGCCGATCAGTTCCAGCTTCGCGCTCAGCCCGCCGTAAATCGTGTAGTCGTAAGCCGTGAACTTGACCATGGCTTTCTGGCCCGGATGCAGGAACGCGACGTCCTGGGGGCGGACCTTGGCTTCGATCAGCAGGTTGTCTTCCAGCGGCACGATTTCCACCATGTCGCTGCCCGGCTGGACCACGCCGCCAATAGTGTTGACCTTCAATACCTTGATGATGCCTTTTACGGGCGAGGTCACCGTGGTGCGCGTTACGCGGTCGTCGATGGCGATGCTCGATGCCGTGATTTTCGACAGGTCGGTACGTTTTTCATTCAGCTCTTTGGCCGCGTCCGAACGGAAGGATTGTTCCGATTCGTCGATCTTGCTCCTGATCTCGGCAATCGCCGATTCCGCCCGGGGAATCGCCAGGGTGGTGGCGTTCAGCGAGCCACGGATTTCCACGGCACTGCGCTTGAGCCGCAGGATTTCCACCGGCGAAACCGCGCCGGTCTTGACCAGTGGCTCAGACATGTTCATCTCTTGGTTGACCAGCGCCAGACTGGAACTGTACTGCCCGGCTTTCGAGCGGAATTCCGCCAGTTCCTGGGTTTTTTGCCTCAGTTGTTCTGACAGGGTGCGTTGTTCGCTGGCCAGTCGGCGTTGCCGCTGTTCGTACAGTGAGCGCTCGTCCTCGGCCACTTGCGGCGCCTTGGCGATCACTTCATCCGAGAGTTTGAAAGGTCGGCCTTCGGCTTCCGCCGACAACCGTTCGACCTGTGCGGTCAGTGCATAACGATCGACTTCGCTTTCGCCCTTGTTCGACAGGTAGCGCGTGTCATCCAGGCGCAGCAACGTGTCGCCCTTGTTCACCATTTGCCCTTCGCGCACGAAGATCTCGGTGACGATGCCGCCCTCCAGGTTCTGGATCACCTGCACCTTGCTCGACGGAATCGCCTTGCCTTCGCCCATCGTCACTTCCTGCAACACGGCGAACTTGGCCCAGACCAACGCGCTGATCAACAGCGCGGCCGCCAGCCACACGGTCACCCGCGACCAGCGCGGCGAGTCCTGCAATGAAGCGCCGGCGGTTTCCGGCATGAATTCGGCTTCGGCGCTTTTGCCGAAACTGTCGAAGTAGCCGCGATCTTTCGAAGAATCCGATGAAGCAGACATGGGCAACTCCTAGACCGCCGCAGAGCCGACACGGCCCTTGCGCAGTGCATCGATGACCGCTTCTTTCGGCCCGTCGGCGACGATCCGCCCGTTGTCCAGCACCACCAGCCGATCCACCAGGCTGAGCATCGAGGTGCGGTGCGTGACCAGCAGCACGGTTTTGCCCTGGACCCAGCCATGGAGTTTCTGCCGCAGTACGTCTTCGCTGCTGTTGTCCATGGCGCTGGTGGGTTCGTCGAGCAACATGATCGGCGGGTCGAGCAACAACGCCCGGGCAAGCAACACTGCCTGGCGTTGGCCGCCGGAGAGCAATTGCCCGCGCTCGCCGACAGGGCGGTCGAAGCCTTGTGGATGTTGCCGGGCCAGTTCGGTAACGCCGGTGAGTTCGGCCACTTCGAGCATGCGGGCGTCGCTGATGTAGCGCGCGCCGAGGGTCAGGTTGTCGCGCAGGCTGCCGGCCAACAGCGGCAAGTCATGGGCGACATAACCGATTTGATGGCGCAGGTCGGCGACGTCGAGTTGCCGCAGGTCCAGGCCATCGAGCAGCAACTGGCCTTCTTCCGGTTCGTAGAAGCCCATCACCAGCCGTCCCAAGGTGCTTTTGCCCGAGCCGCTGCGACCGATGATGCCGATGCGTTCGCCGGGTTTGACGCTGAAACTGATGTTGGCCAACGCCGGAGCGTTCTGGCCGTTGTAGTGGAAGGTCACGCCGACCACATCCAGCGCGCCTTGCAGTTGGGTGCGCTCCAGCGGCCGTTGCCGGGCATCGCGCTCCTGGGGCAGCGACATCAGCGCATCGGTGCTTTTCATGGTCAGTTGCGCTTGCTGGTAGCGGGTGATCAACCCGGCGATTTGCCCCAACGGCGCCAGTACCCGGCTGCCGAGCATGTAGGTCGCCACCAATGCACCGACGCTGAGATTGCCGGCGATGATGCTGTAGACCCCGGCGACGATGGTCGCCATGCCGGAAAACTGCTGGATGAACAATGTGCCGTTGGTCGCCAGCGCCGAGAGGTTGCGCGCGTGGCTGTCGAGGCGGGTGAGTGCGCCGTGGGTACTTTCCCATTTGTGCTGGCGCTCGCTTTCGGCGCTGCAGGCCTTGAGGGTTTCCAGGCCGCCGAGGGTTTCGATCAGCAATGCCTGGCGTTCGGCGCCGAGGCTCAGGCTTTTCTGCACGGTGTCGCGCAGGCGTGCCTGAATGATCATGGCGAAGATGATCGTGATCGGAAACGCCAGCACCGGAATCACCACCAGCCAGCCGCCAAGCAGGCCGATCACCACCAGCATCAACAAGGCGAAGGGCAGGTCGATCAGGCTGGTCAGCGTCACCGCGGTGAGAAATTCCCGCAGGCCCTGAAAGTCGTGAATGCTCTGGGCAAAGCCGCCGATGGTCGCCGGCCGCGCTTTCATCGCCATGCCGGTGATGCGTTCAAACAAAGTCGCCGAGAGGATCACGTCGGTCTTCTTGCCGGCAGTGTCCAGCAAGTGCGCGCGCACCACCCGCAGCACCAGTTCGAAACCGGTGCCGATCAGCAGGCCGATGGACAACACCCACAAGGTTGAAGTGGCCTGGTTCGGCACCACGCGATCGTAGGTCTGCATCACGAACAGCGGCACCATCAGGCCCAACAGGTTGATCAGGAAACTGGCGAGAATCGCATCGCTGTACAGCCACTTCGACAGCTTCAGGGTGTCGCGAAACCAGGCTTGTACGCGTGGCACCAGCGGCGAGCGCAGGTCTTCGAGTTCATGCCGTGGCCGGGCGAACAGGGCTTGGCCCGTGTAATGCTCGGCCAGTTCCTGCGGGCTGATCCACTGTTCGCCGCCATCCGCTTCGCTGGGCAGGATCAGCACCCGGCCGTCCTCGCCATAACGGCGCAGGACCGCGGTGCGGCCATTGTTGAGCAGCAGCAGCACGGGCAGGTTGAGCGGGGAAATGTCCTTGAGGTCGCGGCGTAGCAGACGCGCCTGCAAACCAGCCCGGGCCGCTGCTCGGGGCAGCAGGTCCAGGCTCAGGCGTTGGTGTGCCATTGGCAGCCCGGCACTCAGGCTGGCGCGACTGACAGTCGCGCCATGAAGTTTGCAGAGGATCAACAGACCGTCCAGAAGCGGGTCATCGAAGCTCAGGCGCGGATCGACACCGGTGTTGCCGGGTTCCATGCTGGTCAATTTTATCGCTCCGGTTGAGCTACAACAATTGGCACGAATATCTACAAGCCCC
>NZ_JBSVXD010000325.1:0-3633 GCF_054070755.1 Pseudomonas sp. SDO5591_S426
GCTTATACCTGTAGGAGCCGAGCTTGCTCGCGATGGGGCCGGACAGACGCTAGATACGGAAACTGCCTACTAACTGTTTAAGGCGCGCCGCCTGCTGCTCCAGATCCGAACACGCCCGCAACGTCGACTGCAGGTTTTCCACACCTTTCTGGTTCAGCGTGTTGATTTCGGTAATGTCGACGTTGATCGATTCCACCACGGCCGTCTGCTCTTCGGTCGCCGTGGCCACCGACTGGTTCATGCCGTCAATTTCACCGATGCGCTGGGTCACGCTGCTCAGGCGTTCGCCGGCCAGGTTGGCGATTTCCACGCTGTCCTGGCTGTGGCGCTGGCTGTCGCTCATGGTGCTGACGGATTCGCGGGCGCCGACCTGCAGTTCTTCAATCATGGTCTGCACCTGTTGCGCCGATTCCTGGGTGCGGTGCGCCAGGTTGCGCACTTCATCGGCAACCACGGCAAACCCGCGCCCGGCTTCACCGGCCCGCGCCGCTTCAATGGCCGCGTTGAGCGCCAGCAGGTTGGTTTGCTGGGAAATGCTGGTGATCACTTCGAGAATCTGCCCGATGTTCACGGTTTTGCTGTTCAGCGATTCGATGTTGCTGCTCGATGCGCTGAGCATGGTCGACAGTTTATTCATCGCGACAATGCTGCGATCCACCACCTGCTGGCCATCCTCGGCCAGGCTGCGGGCATCGCTGGCCTGATTCGACGCTTGCGCGGCGTTGCGGGCGATTTCCTGGGCGGCGGCGCCGAGCTGATTGATCGCGGCGGCGACGCTGCTGGTGCGCGAGGCCTGCTGGTCCGAGTTGAACATCGAGGAGTTGGAAGCGGCCACCACACGCAATGCCACTTCGTTGACCTGGCCGGTGGCCGAAGACACTTCGCGGATCGAACCGTGGATGCGCTCGACGAAACGGTTGAATGCCGTGCCGAGAATGCCGAACTCATCGTTGTTCACAATGCTCAGGCGTTTGGTCAGGTCGCCTTCGCCGTCGGCAATGCCTACCATCGCACGGGTCATGGCGTGCAGCGGCTGAATGAGGAAACGTATCAACACACCCAGCAGGGCGATGATGATGGTCACGGCGATCACTGTCGCAATGGCCGCCGAAAAGCGGAAATGGCTGAGCATCGAGAAGGCTTTGTCTTTCTCCACTGAAAGCCCGATGTACCAGTTGACTGAAGAAAGCCCCTTGATCGGAGTAAATGTGACGATACGGGTTTTACCATCGACTTTGACTTCACTGAAGTCGCTGCTGATGCGCGGCGTGTCTTTCGGATAGGCCTCGGCCAGCGATTTCATTGCCAGCGTTGTATCCGGGTGCACCAGAATTTTGCCGTCGGCGCTGACCAGAAAGGCATAACCCATGCCGCCGAAGTCCAGCGCGTTCAGGCTGTCGGTGATCATTTGCAGGCTCAGGTCACCACCGACTGCGCCGATGTGTTGACCCTTTTCGAACAAACTCTGGACGATGGAAACTACCAGTTTACCGGTGCCGACATCGACATAGGGTTCGGTCAGTACCGGGTCGTTGGTGCGTTGGGCGCTCTTGTACCAATCGCGAGTGCGCGGATCGAAGTCCGCTGGCATGTCGGCGTCCGGGCGGATGATAAAGCTACCCTCGTTGCTGCCCAGAAATACAGCCACGAAAGCAGTAGTCATCACATTCTGCTCGAGCAGTTGGGTTATGTTGCTCATATCCGCGTTCAGCGCGATGTTTTGGGAAAGGTTTTCAATCAGCAGGCTGCGTCCGTTCAGCCAAGTCTCAATGTTGTTGGCGGTCACGCTTCCCATTTCTTGCAGGTAGTTGTCCAGATCCTTGCGGATGGCATTACGTTGCATATAGTCGTTGTACAACGTGAAGGAGGCGAAGGCGATAGTGACGATGAGGGCGGCAGCAAGCAGAATCTTATGACTAAAGCGCAAATTTTTATTCATGGCTTGGAGTTCCGATAAGGTCTTAATGCCCATGGCGTGCTTTTATAAAGGCATGCATCGGGGGCGCTGTTGAAGCCATGTTGATAATTCCGTCCTCGCCCTAGCGGAATACCAACACTCAATTTTTGTATCGGCCGTGATTGATGAAAGATTAACCATAGGTGGCAAAATGCACGATTCATCGCAGCTCGTTATCGGCGCCGATCTTTCAGGGCAGCCGATCGCCCAGGCCATGCGTCTGGCCAATCGACACGGTTTGATCGCAGGCGCTACCGGGACCGGCAAGACCGTCACCTTGCAACGTATGGCCGAAGCTTTCAGCGATGCCGGCGTGGCGGTGTTCGCCGCCGATATCAAAGGTGACCTGTGCGGTTTGGGCGCAGCCGGCAACCCTCAGGGCAAGATTGCCGAGCGGATTGCCGGGATGCCCTGGCTGAACCATAAGCCGGCCGCGTATCCGGTGACCTTGTGGGACATTCACGGTCAGTCCGGTCATCCATTGCGCACGACCTTGAGCGAAATGGGGCCGTTGCTGCTGGGCAGCCTGCTGGAATTGACCGACAGCCAGCAGTCGGCGCTGTATGCCGCCTTCAAGGTCGCGGACCGCGAAGGTCTGTTGCTGCTGGATTTGAAAGACCTGAAGGCGCTGCTCAATCACCTCAAGGACAACCCGGAACTGCTGGGAGACGACGCGGCGCTGATGACCACCGGTTCCAGCCAGGCGCTGTTGCGGCGCCTGGCAACCCTTGAGCAGCAGGGCGCCGAAGCCCTGTTTGGCGAACCGGCGCTGCAACTCGAAGACATTCTGCAACCGACCGCCGATGGCCGTGGGCGCATACATTTGCTCGATGCCAGTCGCCTGGTGCATGAGGCACCGAAGGTCTACGCGACGTTCCTGCTGTGGCTGCTGGCCGAACTGTTCGAGCAACTGCCGGAGCGCGGCGATTCGGACAAACCGCTGCTGGCGCTGTTTTTCGATGAGGCGCACTTGTTGTTCGCCGGCACGCCCAAGGCGTTGCAGGATCGTCTGGAACAAGTGGTGCGGCTGATTCGTTCAAAAGGCGTGGGCGTGTATTTCGTCACCCAGTCGCCCGGCGACCTGCCGGATGATGTGCTGGCGCAACTGGGCCTGCGCATCCAGCACGGCTTGCGCGCGTTCACCGCCAAAGAACAGAAATCCCTGCGGGCGGTGGCCGACGGCTTCCGGCCGAATCCGGCGTTCGATGCCTTGTCGGTGCTGACTGAGCTGGGTATCGGCGAAGCGCTGGTCGGCACCTTGCAGGACAAGGGCACGCCGGAGATGGTCCAGCGTGTTCTGGTGGCGCCGCCGCAGTCGCGGATCGGACCACTGACCGACACCGAGCGCACCGTGCTGATCGGCGGCTCGCCATTCAAAGGTCGGTATGACAAACCGATCGATCGTGAATCGGCGTATGAAGTGCTGATGGGGCGCAAGGGCCTGGCGCCAAAGCCTGAGGCGGCACCGGGCAAACCGGCAGAGCCGAGTTTCACCGAACAGGCTGGAGAGTTTCTCGGCACGGCGGCAGGGAAGGCACTGAAGTCGGCGATGCAACAGGCGGCGAATCAGATAGGTCGTCAGTTGGTGCGCGGATTGATGGGTTCTTTATTAGGTGGCAACAAGCGTCGTTAAAAGCAAAGATCGCAGCCTGCGGCAGCTCCTACAGGGAATCGCA
>NZ_JBSVXD010000326.1:0-3613 GCF_054070755.1 Pseudomonas sp. SDO5591_S426
CAACCTGTAGGAGCTGCCGCAGGCTGCGATCTTTTGACGTTGCTTTATTTCCCGATATTTCGCTAAGGCAAAAAAAACCGCCCAAAACGGGCGGCTAAAAGGGAAGTTCGGTCAGCTTTTCAGCGAATGAGCGGATTATCCCCTGCGTTAACCGGGCAGTGAAATCAACTCTGACTATGCTGGTGATAGGCAACAACATTGCCTTGCAATGAAGCGGGGGCGATCAGGTTGGGGCGTTTGCCGCACAGGATTGGTGCGGTGCGTGTGTATTGATTATCCAACCGATTGAAATCAAAGCGTTTATGCCGATGGCACGGGCCTTGCGAAGGTCTGTATGTCCGGGTGACAAGGAGTACGGCATGATCCGCACCTATTTTGATGAGATGTACAATGCCGGCGGCCAGGTCCGCCCGCATTATCGGGAGTTTGCCCGTTGGCTGGCCGAAACGCCTGACGAGCTTTTGGCACAACGGCGACGCGAGGCCGATCTGTTATTTCATCGCGCCGGGATTACATTCACGCTCTACGGTGATGAGCAGGGGACAGAGCGCCTGATTCCCTTCGACACCATCCCCCGCAGCATTCCGGCCAGCGAATGGCGCGTGGTCGAACGCGGCTGCATCCAGCGGGTCAAGGCGTTGAACATGTTCCTCGCCGACCTCTACCACGAACAACGCATCATCAAGGCCGGCATCATTCCTGCCGAACAGGTGCTGGCCAACGAGCAATATCAGTTGGCAATGCAAGGGCTGGACTTGCACCGCGATATCTATTCGCACATCTCCGGCGTCGATCTGGTGCGTGATGGCGACGGCACGTACTACGTGCTCGAAGATAATCTGCGCACGCCCAGCGGCGTCAGCTACATGCTCGAAGACCGCAAGATGATGATGCGTTTGTTCCCTGAACTGTTCGCGGCGCAGCGCATCGCACCTATCGACCATTATCCGAACCTGTTGCTCGATACCCTGAAAAGCTCCAGCCCCATCGATAACCCCAGTGTGGTGGTGCTGACGCCGGGGCGTTTCAACAGTGCGTTCTTTGAACATGCGTTTCTGGCGCGGGAAATGGGTGTGGAGCTGGTCGAAGGCGCGGACCTGTTCGTGCGTGACGACAAGGTCTTCATGCGCACCACTGACGGGCCGAAAGCCGTCGATGTGATTTACCGCCGCCTCGACGATGCGTTCCTCGATCCGTTGGCGTTCAACCCAGATTCGATGCTTGGCGTGCCGGGGCTGTTGTCGTCATACCGTTCGGGCAACGTGGTGCTGGCCAATGCCATCGGCACGGGGGTGGCGGACGACAAATCGGTGTATCCGTTCGTGACCGACATGATCCGCTTCTATCTGGATGAAGAGCCGATCCTCCAGAACGTTCCCACGTGGCAATGCCGTAATCCTTCTGAACTTTCCCACGTGCTGGCCAATCTTCCAGAACTGGTGGTCAAGGAAACCCAAGGCTCCGGCGGTTACGGAATGCTGGTGGGGCCGGCGTCGACGGCTGCGGAAATCGAAGCGTTCCGTGCGCGGATCATCGCCAAGCCCCATGCCTATATCGCGCAACCGACGTTGTCGCTATCGACCTGTCCGACCTTTGTCGAAAACGGCATCGCGCCGCGCCATATCGACCTGCGTCCGTTTGTGTTGTCTGGCCGCGAAACCCGGGTCGTGCCCGGCGGTTTGACCCGTGTCGCCCTGCGCGAAGGCTCCCTGGTGGTGAACTCCTCCCAGGGCGGCGGAACCAAGGACACCTGGGTGGTCGAGGATTGAAGGAAGCCTGTCATGCTAAGTAGAACTGCCTCGGATTTGTATTGGATGTCGCGTTACCTGGAGCGGGCGGAAAACCTCGCACGGATGCTCGACATCAGTTACTCGCTGTCGCTGATGCCACAGGATGGCCGCGGTAACGGCCTGCACGAACTGGCGATGCCGCTGTTGATCACCGGCACCCTGGATGATTACCTCGAACGCCACGGCGAACTGCATGCCGAGCGTCTGTTGCATTTCTTCGCTCTGGACGCGGCCAACCCGGCCAGCATCTACAGCTGCCTCGGTGCCGCGCGGGCCAGTGCCCACGCAGTGCGTGGGCGAATCACTGCCGACATGTGGGAAAACATCAATGCCACCTGGCTGGAAATTCGCGGCATCGCCGAACAAGGCCTCAGCCGCTACGGCATGAGCCGTTTCTGCGAGTGGATCAAGGAACGTTCGCACCTGTTCCGCGGCGCCTCCTACGGCACCATCATGCGTAACGACGCCTTCCGCTTCATCCGCCTCGGGACATTCATCGAAAGGGCAGACAACACTTTGCGCCTGCTCGATGCCCGCTACGAAATGGCCGGCGATCAGGCCGAAGCGGTCAGTGACGGCACCGCTCATGCGTATTACCAGTGGAGTGCTCTGCTGCGGGCCTTGTCGTCGTTCGAGGCCTACACCGAAATCTACCGTGACGCCCCCGGCGCGCGGCATGTGGCGGAATTGCTGCTGCTTCGCGCGGATGTGCCGCGTTCTCTGCGCGCCTGCACCGAAGAAATCGACCAGATACTCGCGCAATTACCGGGCGCCAACGGCCGACCGGCGCAACGCTTGGCGGCGGAAATGGACGCGCGTCTGCGCTACACCGGCATCAACGAAATTCTCGACGAAGGCCTGCACGCCTGGCTGACCGAGTTCATCCCGCTGGTGCGCCAGTTGGGCAACGCGATTCACAGTTCCTACCTGGAGGCTGCATGAGACTTTCCATTAGCCACGAGACCACCTATCACTACGAAGATCAGGTGCGGGCGAGCATCCAGTACCTGCGACTGACACCCCACGACAGCGAGCGCCAGCACGTGCTCAGTTGGCAGCTCGATTTGCCGCGCCCGGTGCGCGCGCAACTCGATCCGTTCGGCAACATCCTGCATGTGCTGACCATGGACGAGCCGCACGAGGCGATCATCATCGGCGCCCGTGGCCAGGTCGACATTGATGAATTGCGCGAAGCCGAACACGAGAGCCAGTCGTCATTGCCGTTCCTGCGCTTCACTCGCCTGACCGAAGCCGACGCTGCACTGCGTGCATTCGCCGAAAAGGAGTGCAAGCAGCGTCGCGATCGCACCGCGTTGATCGACTTGATGCATGGCCTGAACCAGCACATGACTTACACGCCGGGGGCCACCGAAGTGGATACCAGCGCTGCGCAGGCTTTCGCCGGGCGTTCGGGAGTGTGTCAGGACCACACTCACGCGTTCCTCGCTTGCGCCCGCAGCTTGGGCATCCCCGCGCGTTACGTGTCGGGGTATCTATACAGCGAGAACAGCGAACACCTGGCCAGTCATGCCTGGGCTGAAGCCTGGCTGGACGACGCCTGGTACAGCTTCGACGTGACCAATGAACTGGCGCGACCGGAGCGTCACCTGAAACTGGCGGTGGGTCTGGATTACCTGGATGCCTGCCCGGTACGCGGCATGCGCCGGGGTGGCGGGTGTGAGCAGATGCACGCCAAGGTCTTCGTGACCCCGACGCCTGCGCCGGTGATTTCAGTGCAGCAGCAGTAATCTGACTGATCACCCCTGTAGGAGCTGCCGCAGGCTGCGATCTTTTGATTTTGATATTAAAAAAAAGATCAAAAG
>NZ_JBSVXD010000327.1:0-3591 GCF_054070755.1 Pseudomonas sp. SDO5591_S426
TGCAAAAAGCGATTCTTGCACTTCCACAGGGGGCAGCCGTTCATGGATGTTCTCGCACCGTTCTACCAATACCTGTTCAGGTGGGTGATCGCACCTGTCAGCGAGCAGTTTCTCGGCCTGTTCGACCTCAATGGCCGTCTCTGTGTGGCTTTCCTCTTCGTCTCCTATGCCGTTGCCTACGCTCTGTTCCGTTTCAGGAAGGCTCGCGGGCTGACCGATGCACACACGTTCTGGCAGTTCATCGGCGGCAACCTCGTGCATTTTCATCCTTCGGCGTTGCTCGATTACCGCTACTACTTTGTGCGCGCGATCCTCAAAGTCATGCTGGTGGTGCCGATTGTCGGGCTGGTCGATCCGTACGTGCTGCGCTCCGGCGACTACATCCGATTTTTCACCCACCTGTGGGGCGCGCGGGTGCAGGTCGAGGAACATCTGGCGCTGTCATTGCTCTACGGGCTGGGCGTGTTTTTGCTGCAGGACTTCATCCATTACTGGGCGCACCGCGCTTATCACTCGCGCTACCTGTGGGCCTTCCACAAAGTCCATCATTCGGCGCCGGTGCTGGTTCCGGTGACGGCCAGCCGCGTGCACTTCATCGAGAGAATGGTCGAGCGGCTGATCGACATCGTGTTCATCAGCGCGTTTGCCGGCGTGTTCTGGTACACCTGCGGCGGGGAGATCAGCCGCTATACGCTGTTCGGCGTGACCTACATGGTGTTCATCCTCAACGCACTAGCGGCGAACCTCCGCCACAGCCATGTCTGGCTGTCGTTCGGTCCGGCGGTCGAGCATGTGCTCAACAGTCCGGCGCAGCACCAGATCCATCACAGCGATGCGCCTCGGCACATGAACAAGAACTTCGGCCTCAACCTGTCACTCTGGGACTGGATGTTCGGCACGCTTTACGTCACGCAGGCGAAACCCGAGGCCATCCGCTTCGGCACCGGTGAGGCGGACCACGAGCGTTACCTGACGCTCTATAGCCTGATCGTGACGCCGTTTGTGGAGACGGCGCACAAGTTCCGCCAGACAGAGCGTGCACCTGAAGTCAGCGCTGCGGAAGCTTCCAGCGTTCACGCAACTGCTCGTATTGCGCCTCGGGCAGTTGCACCAGCAGCGGGGACTGGCGCGGGTCCAGCCAGTTGAACAATCGCGCAATGTTTTCCGGGGCCATGGCGGTGCAGCCTCGGGTCGGCGTCGTCGGGGCGCGCCAGATGTGGAAGAAAATGCAGGAGCCGGCGCCGGGAGATGCCGGCGTGTTGTGCTGGATGAAAATCCCTTGGCGATACAGATCGTCCTTGCGTCGCATGCGTTCGGCGCTGTTCCAGTCTTTCGCCACGATTGCGCCGTCGACGAGTTGGTTGTAGCGCGCCGACTGGCTGTCATCCACGCATTCGATGGTCGGGGTCAGCGCGAGATAAGGCAGGCGGGTGTTGGCTGAAGCGTCGTAGCCGAACGCTGTTCCCAGTTTGAACATCCCGGCCGGGGCTTTGTCATCGCCTTCCTGTTTGATGGGGCCTTGGGGTTGATCGACGATTTGCAGGCCCTTGCCCCAGCCCATGCCATTTTTCCCGAGCACCACGGGAAACGCGGCTTCGAACTTTTCAAAGCGGTCGCCGTGCCGTTCATAGCGCTGGGCGATGCCCTGGATGTCATCCCAGTTTTTGCTGGTGACGACAATCAACTGATCGCTGCCGTCGAGTCCCTGGGCCATGGCTGCAGCGGGCAACAGCAGCATCAGCAACGACCAAGCCCCGATCAGGCGCTTCATGGCGTAAGCGGCGTAATGGGGAAATCCATGACGGTCTTCAATGCCGGCTCCGGACTGTACGTGAAGTGCCACCACTCTTTGGCGTAACCGCTGAATCCTTCCTTCTCCATCGCACGGCTGAGTCGCTGGCGATTGTCCTTGGCTGCCGCGCTGATCAGTGATGAATCGGTGTGCGCGCGCTCATCAAAACAATCGAACCCGGTGCCCATGTCGACGGCGCCATCGTGCCAGCGCTGGCCATAAGGCGTGGTGCAATCGACCGCTGTGGCGGCAGGCGTCCAGGTGTCGGCGGGCAGGGCGCCCGGGCCGGTCATGGTGAGGTCGACCGTGTTGCCACGGGAGTGATTGGACACCCGCGCCACGTAACCCAGACGCCAGAAGTCCTGCTTGTCTACCCGTGGATAGAATTCAGCCTTGCGCGGGTCGCCCGGTTCCGCGGCGAAACGGCCCATGTCCGCGACTGCCCGAGCGGGGCGATAGCAGTCGAACACCTTCAAGCCGTAGCCTTCGGCTTTGAGTGCCGTTTGTACCCGGGCCAGTGCCTTGGCTGCATCCGCTGACAGCAGACACTCGGCGGCCTGGTAACCGTCGAGCGGATGTCCGGTGAAGTTGTGGGCGCTGGCGTAGCGGATATCCTGCTCGATGCCCGGATCGATCGTGCGCAGATACACCATGTGTTCGGGTTTCGATTCGTCGGCCATGCACGGCGTGGCAAGGCTCAGGCACAGCAACAACAGACAGGGTGAACGCGACATCGCAAACGGCTCCATGCATGACCAGTCACCTCATCATGGCTTGAAACCCGCTCCACCTCCATGAAGTTGTTGGTCGGCATGATAAGACGAGCGCACCAACGGACCGGACGCGACGTTCTTGAAACCCATGCGCGCGCCTTCCTCGGCGAACCAGGCAAACACGTCCGGATGCACGAAACGCTGCACCGGCAAGTGGCTGCGCGATGGTTGCAGGTACTGGCCGAGGGTGAGCATGTCGATGTCGTGCTCGCGCATGCGCTGCATCACCTCGATGACTTCCTCGTCGGTTTCGCCCAGGCCCAGCATCAGTCCGGACTTGGTCGGCACCTTCGGCACCCGCTGCTTGAAGTTCTGCAACAAGTCCAGCGACCACTCGAAATCCGAACCCGGCCGCGCGGCCTTGTACAGGCGTGGCACGGTTTCCAGGTTGTGGTTGAACACATCCGGTGGTTCCGATGCGGTGATCGTCAGGGCGACGTCCATGCGCCCGCGATAATCCGGCACCAGGGTTTCCAGTTGAATGCCCGGCGACAGCTTGCGGATCTCGCGCAGGCAATCGACAAAGTGCTGGGCACCGCCATCGCGCAAATCGTCGCGATCCACCGAAGTGATCACCACGTACTTCAAGCGTAATTCGGCAATGGCCACGGCGAGGTTGGTCGGCTCGTCGACATCCAGCGGCTTCGGACGTCCGTGGCCGACATCGCAGAACGGGCAGCGGCGGGTGCAGATGTCGCCCATGATCATGAACGTCGCGGTGCCACCGGAAAAACACTCGCCCAGGTTCGGGCAGGAGGCTTCTTCGCAGACACTGTGCAACTTGTGTTTGCGCAGCAGTCGCTTGATGCGGTCGACCTCGGGGGAGGTCGGCATGCGCACGCGAATCCAGTCAGGTTTGCGTGGGAACTCATCGGTGGGAATGATCTTCACCGGAATCCGCGCGACCTTTTCTGCGCCGCGCAGTTTGGTGCCGACTTCTACTTTGGCATTCATGGTGCGTTCCTTGTGCGGCAGGGTACAGAACCTGTGGGAGCGGGCTTGCTCGCGAAGGGGCCGTGTCAGTCG
>NZ_JBSVXD010000328.1:0-3540 GCF_054070755.1 Pseudomonas sp. SDO5591_S426
GTGTACACCTGTAGGAGCTGCCGCAGGCTGCGATCTTTTCGAGGCATCAACCGATGCTGATTTCCGGCAACTCGGTCAGCGTCACGCTCTGCTGCTTACGCGGCGCCAGAATTTCCGCCTCACCGTCCACCACCAATTCATCGCGCTGGTTGAATACGCGAGTCGCAATGCGCACGCGGAACTTCGGCAGTTTCTCGAGGATTTCCAGACGCACTGTCAGGGTGTCGCCAATCTTCACCGGCTTCTGAAAACTCATCTGCTGACCGATGTAGATGGTGCCCGGCCCAGGCAGCTCGCAGGCGACAGCGGCGCTGATCAGCGCACCGCTGAACATGCCATGAGCGATGCGTTCCTTGAACATGGTGCTGGCGGCGTATTCGGCATCCAGGTGCACCGGGTTGTGGTCGCCCGACATCGCGGCGAACAACTGAATGTCGCGCTCTTCGACAGTCTTGCTGAAGCTGGCGGTCTGGCCGACTTCGAGGGCTTCGTAAGGGGTGTTGGTAACCTGGGTCATCTGTCTCAATTCCTGTGACGAATAAAAAAATTCACAAAAAACTATTCGGTTCGGTGTGGCCGGGGATTGCTCAGCGTCTGGTTGATCCAGGCCAGCACATCGGCGGTCACTTCATCGCGGTTGGTTTCGTTGAACAGTTCGTGCCGCGCCTGCGGGTAAATGGTCAATTGCAGGCTCTGGCTGCCGGCCTCGCGCAAGGCGTCCGCCAGATCTTTCAGACGCTTGCCTTCGCTCACCGGATCACATTCACCGCCAATCACCAGCAACGGCAGGCCGGGATCGATCTGAGCGAGATTGGACGCTTTGCTGATTTGCTGCAACCCGCCGAGCAAATCGATCCACATTTGATTGGTGCAGCGATAGCCGCAGAGCGGGTCGTTGGCGTACAGATCGACTTCCGCCGGGTCGCGGCTGAGCCAGTCGAAACGCGTGCGCGCCGGTTTGAACTGTTTGTTGAATGAGCCGAACGACAGCCATTCGATCAGCGCACTGCGTCCCTTGGGGCCCTGGCGCAGGCGTTCGAGCCGGGCGATCTGGCGTGCCGCGCGATAAAGCGCCACAGGCTGGAAGTTCGAACCGCTGAGAACGGCACCGTGCAGGCTGGCGCTGTGATGCAGCAGATAGGCCTGCGCGATGTAGCTGCCCATGCTGTGGCCGAGCAACACGATAGGCACGCCGGGGTGCTGCTGGCCGATGTGCTGGTTGAGGCAGGCCAGGTCGCCCACCACTTTGGCCCAACCGTCACTGTCGGCGAAATGCCCCAGTGTCCCGTTTTCGGCAGTTTTGCCATGTCCGCGCTGATCCGGCGCATAAACACCATAGCCCTGATCGCAGAGTTTTTCTGCCAGACGCGCGTAGCGGCCGCTGTGTTCCGCCATGCCGTGAGCCAGCAGGATCACCGCCTTGAGTGGGCCTGCGGGCAGCCACTGGTTGACGAAGAGACGGCTGCGGTCACTGGTGGTCAGCCAGAAGGTGTCGTGGATCATGGCGATTCCTTTCCATGCAGGGGGCGCGAGTTGGTTGCATTGTATAGCTCATTGCGAGACTGGCATCAGCCCACGCCACGGCAGGAAGATTCACACGGTCAATGACGCCGTTACCCATATTTGCCTGATTCGCCATAGCTGCTAGTGTCCGTGAAGCTCCGCTCTCTGTTTTTGAAATGACAGACCAGCGGCCCCGGATAGGTTCAGGTAAAGAGGACAAGAACAATGCAACCTGATTTCTGGAATGACAAACGCCCGGCCGGCGTTCCCCTGGACATCGATGTCGCGGAATACAAGTCGGTCATCGAGGTGTTCGAGCGTTCCTGCAAGAAATTTGCTGATCGCCCGGCGTTCAGCAACATGGGCGTCACCCTGACCTACGCCGAACTGGAACGCCACAGCGCAGCGTTCGCCGGTTACCTGCAAGCCCACACCGATCTGGTGCCGGGGGATCGCATCGCAGTACAGATGCCCAACGTCCTGCAATACCCGATCGCCGTGTTCGGCGCTTTGCGCGCCGGGCTGATCGTGGTCAACACCAACCCGCTGTACACCGCGCGGGAGATGCGTCACCAGTTCAAGGATTCCGGCGCCCGGGCGCTGGTATACCTGAACATGTTCGGGCAGAAAGTCCAGGAAGTGCTGCCCGACACCGACATCCAATATCTGATCGAAGCGAAGATGGGCGACCTGATGCCCGCCGCCAAGGGCTGGCTGGTCAATACACTGGTGAGCAAGGTCAAGAAAATGGTCCCTGCGTATTCCTTGCCCCAGGCCATTTCCTTCAAAAGTGCGCTGCGCATGGGCCGAGGCCTGGGGATCAAGCCGCTGAGCGCCGGCCTCAATGACATCGCCGTGCTGCAATACACCGGCGGCACCACCGGCCTGGCCAAGGGCGCGATGCTGACCCACGGCAACCTGGTGGCAAACATGCAGCAGGCGCGCGCTTGTCTGAGTCAGTTTGCGGCCGACGGCCAACCGCTGCTGCGCGAAGGGAAAGAGGTGATGATCGCGCCGCTGCCGCTGTACCACATCTATGCATTCACGGCGAATTGCATGTGCATGATGGTGACCGGCAATCACAACGTGCTGATCACCAATCCGCGCGACATCGGTGGCTTCATCAAGGAACTGAAGAACTGGCGCTTTTCGGCGTTGCTGGGGCTCAACACGCTCTTCGTCGCGCTGATGGACCACCCGGACTTCAAAACCCTGGACTTCTCCAGCCTCAAGCTCACCAACTCCGGCGGCACCGCGCTGGTCAAGGCCACCGCTGAACGCTGGGAGCAATTGACCGGTTGCCGCATCACCGAAGGCTATGGCCTGACCGAAACCTCGCCGGTGGCCTGCACCAACCCGTACGGCGACCAGTCGCGCATCGGCACGGTCGGTCTGCCGGTGCCGGGCACCACGCTGAAAGTGATCAATGATGACGGCGTCGAGCAGCCGTTGGGCGAGCGGGGAGAGCTGTGCATCAAGGGCCCGCAGATCATGAAGGGCTACTGGCAGAAACCCGAGGCGACCAACGAAGTGCTGGATGCCGAGGGCTGGTTCAAGTCTGGTGATATCGCGGTGATCGATCCAGACGGGTTTGTGCGCATCGTCGATCGCAAGAAAGACATGATCATCGTCTCGGGTTTCAACGTGTACCCGAACGAAATCGAAGACGTGGTCATGGCCCACCCGAAAGTCGCCAACTGCGCGGTCATCGGTGTGCCGGACGAGCGTTCGGGCGAGGCGGTTAAGTTGTTCGTGGTGGCCCGTGAGGCCGGAGTAAGCCTTGAAGAGCTGAAGGCTTACTGCAAGGAAAACTTCACGGCGTACAAAGTGCCCAAGCACATCGTGTTGCGTGAGTCGTTGCCGATGACGCCGGTGGGCAAGATTCTGCGGCGGGAGTTGCGGGATATCGCGTAGCAGGGCGTAGAGTTCGAGGCGACTCCAAAAGATCGCAGCCTTCGGCAACTCCTACAGGGATCGCATTTCTCTGTAATTGGATGGACTCGCCCAAGCCGAGGCGTCAATGCGCCACGGTGGCAG
>NZ_JBSVXD010000329.1:0-3453 GCF_054070755.1 Pseudomonas sp. SDO5591_S426
GCTCTTACAGCAACGAAATCGGGTAGCTGATAAACAACCGGTTCTCATCGAACTCGTTGGTGCTGAAGTTCTTGCGGATGCTCGCGTTACGCCATTTGACGTTGAGATTTTTCAGTGGGCCGCTCTGCACGGTGTAGGCCAGTTCCGATTCGCGGCCCCATTCCTTGCCGTCGGTGATGGTCCCGGTGTGCACGTTGTCGCCGCTGATGTAGCGGTTCATCAGGGTCAGGCCAGGAACGCCGAGTGCGACGAAGTTGTAGTCATGACGCACCTGCCAGGATTTTTCCTTGGCGTTGTCATAGCTGGAGTTGTAGCTGTCGTTGGCCAGGGTGCCGCCGCTGGTGCCGTTGACGCGCATCCAGACATCGTCGCCGCTGAGTTTCTGCAAGCCGACGTAGAAGGTGTTGCCGCCGTACTTGGCAGAGAGGAGGGCGAACGCGGTTTTGTTGTCGAGGTCGCCGGCCAAGGCGCTGCCGTCTTCCTTGCCGATGAAGTAGCCGAGGTTGGCGCCGAGGGTCCAGTCGCCGATCGGCTGGCTGTGGCTCAGGTTGAAGTATTGCTGCTGATAGATGTCGCTGAGTTCGGCGTACCACACGCCGACCTGGGTGCGTTTTTCGTTGAAGGCATATTCGCCGCCGCCGAAGTTGAAACGGTCGGAGCTGAAGGCCGCCGATTTGCCGTTCATGAACATGTCTTCCATGCTCGCATCGTTGCGCGGACTGTTCTGGCGGAACTGACCGCCGTAGAGCGTCAGGCCACTGATTTCGGTGGAAGTCACCTGGCCGCCCTGGAAGGTTTGCGGCAGCGAACGTCCGTCATCGGAGCGCAGGATCGGCAGTACTGGCATCCATTCGCCGACCTTCAATTCGGTCTTGGAAATCTTGCCTTTTAACGCAACACCCAGGCGCCCGAAGTTGTCGGCCGGGCGACCGTCACCATGGATCGGCAGCAGTTGCGTGCCGCCAGTGCCTTTACCGCCATCGAGTTTTTGCGAGTACAGCCCCAGCACATCCACACCGAAGCCGACCGGACCTGGGGTGAAGCCGGACTTGGCGTCGAGGATGAAGTTCTGCGTCCACTCTTCCGCCTTGCCCTGCGGGTAAGCCGGGTTGGTGTAGTTGCGGTTGAAGTAGGCGTTGCGCAGGTTCAGCGTGGCTTTGGCGTCATCGGTGAAACCTTCGGCCTGGCTGGTCATAGGCAGGGCGAGGGCCAAGGTGCTGCAACCGATCAGGCTCAGGGTGTGGCGACGGGCGAAGGTGGGACGTGGACTACGGACGGAAAAATTGCGGGCGAATTTGCTCACTGTAACGCTCCCTTTTCTTTTTTGTTTTTATTGTTTGTCATACGTCGTCGTACAACATTGGGCGAATATTTGCGGGATTTTTACGGGTTGTCAATCGGAAGTTATACGATGACTTGTTGGCGTCAGTTCGAAATCATCGGCGGCAGGGTTCCGAGCAGCGAAACCGCCGCTACCGCGCCAAGCCCCAACAACCACTCCAGCATCACGCTGTTGCGCAACGTCGCCAGACGCCGTTCGCAATCATCGATCCGCAATCGATTGAACAACGCCAACCCTAACATCGCAGCAACCAGCGACACCTTGATCAAAAGAATCAGGGCAAAACCCGACAGCAGCGGCGTCGGCCACCAGGCTCCGGTGAGCACCCGCACGTTGATCAATCCGCTGACTATCAGCCCTGCCACCAAGACATAACCGACGCCGCTGAATCGCTGCAACAGCGTGCTGATGGCATGTCCGTCAGGGCGGCGCAGGATCATGACCAGCAGCATCAGGCCGCCGAGCCAGGTGCCGACGCAGGTCAGGTGAATCAGTTGATTGAGGATCAGTAATTGCCCTGCGGCGCCATCGAGCATGGCGCCGTGGCCGATGGGGGCGAGGGTCGCCAATGTCAGGCCGCTGAGGATGACTTGCAAGGGCAGATTGTTGCGCAGGTGCGTCAGCAGCAACGCCACCAGCAAGCCATTGAACAGCAGGTGCCAGGTCCAGATTCGACCGAAAAAGGTATGTGTCAGCACTCGCTGCAAGGTCGACGATTCAAACGCCGCCTCCCACGTGCCAGCCATGCTCGCGGTGACCAGCAGCAACCAGCCAATGCCACTGAGCAGTGTCAGTGTTGCGAGCCAACGACAGACGCGCGCCAGCAACTGATCCAGCGTTGTCTCGCTGCGCAATAGCAGCGGTTTGAATACCCACGCTCCGAACAGCATCAGCACCACGGTGAAATGCAGGAAACGGCACAGCACCATCGCGTTGGTCATGTGTTATTGGTCGACCTCGAACGCGTACGCGCCTTCGCTCTTGTGAGTATCGACCGACACGACATGCCACTCGACCTTGTAGTCACCCGCAGTCAACGGCACAGCCGGGGTGACGATCAGGGTCTTCTTATCTGGGCCTTGAGTGACCAGGCTTTTCACCAGCACATCGGCACCGTCGTGGGTGATCGTGACTTTGCAGAAATCGGCTTCGACGCCTTCGGAAAACACCAGGCTCAGTTCCGCCGGGGCTTTCACGGTGCTGTCGGCGGCGGGTGTCTGGCTTTGCAAATGGGCGTGGGCAAACGCAGTTGAAGCGGCAAACAGCGAACCGAGCAGGGCGACGGCGGTCAGGGTTTTCTTCAAACGCATGGTGAGTCCCTCAGCGGTGGGTTCGGGTCAGTTTAGTCGGGCGACGCAGGTTGTACGAAGTTTGCTTTTCCCCAGTCGCCGCAAGCTAGAGCGGATGCTAGTCTTGTTTAACGCTGTTGTCAGGGAGCCCTCATGGGCAATCACAAGATCGAGATTCGTCGCAGTAACGTCGAGAAAATTCTGCTGGGGGCCGAGAAGGTCTTCGCTGAAAAAGGTTTCGGCAGCACCGCCATGGCCGACATCGCCGCCGAAGTGCAACTGCCGCGCTCCAACCTGCATTACTACTTCAGCACCAAGACCGAACTGTACAGCGCCGTGCTGTTCGACCTGCTGGAAGTGTGGAAACAGGACGCGCTGTGCTTCGAGATGTTCGACGACCCGCGCGTGGTGCTCAGCAGCTACATTCGCGCCAAGATGAACCACTCCCGCAGCCGGCCGCATGGTTCGAAAGTCTGGGCCAACGAAATCATCCACGGCGCACCGACCCTGGGCACAGCGCTGGATGCGAGCCTGTACGACTGGGCCAAGATGAAAGAAGCGAAGATCCGCCAGTGGGTGGACGATGGACGCATCCTGCCGGTGGAACCGTCGAGCCTGCTGTACATGATCTGGGCCTCGACCCAGCACTACGCTGACTTCGATCATCAGGTGAACATTCTCAATGACCATCAACCGCTGTCGGACATGCAGTTCGAACGGGCGGTGCAGACGGTGACGAGTGTGATTTTGCGGGGGATCGGGTTGGAGCCATAAATCGTAAGATCGCAGCCTCGTTTCACTCGACAGCTCCTACAAGGGAAC
>NZ_JBSVXD010000330.1:0-3443 GCF_054070755.1 Pseudomonas sp. SDO5591_S426
CGCGGTTGCAAAGTAGGAGCTGCCGAAGGCTGCGATCTTTTAAAGGCATAAAAAAACGCCCCGCCCTCAATGAGGACGGGGCGTTTTTCATGGGGCCGAATCAGGCGTAGCTTTCGGTCTCGCTGCTGGCTTCAACCAGTTCCAGGGCAACGTTGTTCTGCGAGTTGATCTTGCGATACAGCGCAGCGTCGGTTTCCAGGACTTTCTCGCGAGCCGGGAAGATTTCTGCCAGTTTGGCAGCCCACTCGCCCTTGGCCTGGCTCGGGAAGCATTTCTCGATCAGTTCCAGCATGATCGAAACGGTCACCGATGCACCTGGCGAAGCGCCGAGCAGGGCGGCAAGGGAGCCGTCCTTGGCTGCGACCAGTTCGGTACCGAACTGCAGGATGCCGCCTTTTTTCGGGTCTTTCTTGATGATCTGCACCCGTTGGCCGGCCACTTCCAGGCGCCAGTCTTCGGCTTTCGCCTCCGGGTAGAAGCGGCGCAGGGATTCCAGGCGCTGCTCCATCGATTGCATCACTTCGCTGACCAGATACTTGGTCAGGTCCATGTTGTTTTTCGCCACTGACAACATCGGGCCGATGTTACCGGCGCGAACCGACAGCGGCAGGTCCATGAAGGAACCGTGCTTGAGGAACTTGGTGGTGAAGCCGGCGTATGGCCCGAACAGCAAGGATTTCTTACCCTCGACGACACGGGTGTCCAAGTGCGGCACGGACATCGGTGGCGACCCCACGGCAGCCTGGCTGTACACCTTGGCCTGGTGATGCTTGACCACTTCCGGGTTGTCGCAACGCAGCCACTGGCCGCTGATCGGGAAGCCGCCGAAGCCTTTGCTTTCTTCGATGCCCGAGGCCTGCAACAGCGGCAATGCCGCGCCGCCAGCGCCGAGGAAGACGAACTTGGCGTCGACTTCACGGGTGCTGCCGCTGTTGACGTCCTTGATGCTGACGGTCCAGCCGCCGTTGTTGCGCTTCAGGCCGGTCACGCGCTTGCAGTACTTGACCTGGGCATCGGGTGCGCTGGTCAGGTGCTTGAGCAGTTGATTGGTCAGGGCGCCGAAGTTGACGTCGGTACCGTTCATCACGCGGGTGGCGGCGACGACTTCGTCGGCCGGACGACCCGGCATCATCAGCGGCATCCACTCGGCCATGGTGGCCTTGTCTTCGGTGTATTCCATGTCCGAGAAGGCGTGGTGCTTGCTCAGCACCTTGAAGCGTTCCTTGAGGAAGGACACGCCGCTGTCGTTCTGCACGAAGCTCAGGTGTGGCACCGGGCTGATGAACGATTTGCACGAGCCGAACGTGCCTTTCTTGGTCAGGTACGACCAGAACTGCTTCGACACCTCGAACTGGGTGTTGATGTGCACGGCTTTCTTGATGTCGACGGTGCCATCGGCAGCCTGCGGCGTGTAGTTCAGCTCGCACAGGCCAGCGTGACCGGTACCGGCGTTGTTCCACGGGTTGGAACTCTCCGCGGCACCGGAATCCATCAGCTCGACGACTTCCAGCTTGATCGCGGGGTCGAGCTCTTTGAGCAGCACTGCAAGGGTGGCACTCATGATGCCGGCCCCAACCAGTACTACGTCGACTGCTTCGTTATGCGCCATTTAACGCGTCTCCAAAATCTGCAGCACCAAATTGACGGCATGGCTGCCAGGCGTTCCGGGGCGTGTCAGTGATGCCCCTGGTCCCCATGGCAGGATCGCCATGTCCGAATCTTCGCAATTTTTTGCAACTTCGACGGACGCTACCGGCCGGGCTAATGAGGTCTATGAACTCATTTCGACATGCGACTGGCAATTCGACTTATGGTCGATACATCCGTTTGTGCAACCAAATCCGTAGCGGACAGGCTTCAGGCTCCGGTATTCGAGGCGTACCCGGTCCTGTGTCGTTGGGCTGTTCTAGACGCTAATGGTGCATGTTCAGACGCAAAACTATTCATTTGCTCGCCACACTCTTGTGAAGTTGTGAAAACCCGTTTTTTTCACGCTCTTTTGAAGACGTGAACCTCAAAAAAGGGCTGCCTCTGCCTGGCACCGTGCCCGAATGCTTTGCCGCCAGGGAATTCATGACAGGCAAAACGGGCAAACAGCTCAGTGACCGAGCGTAATGACAGCTCTGCAGATTCGCGAAAAGTGGAGGTTTTGCTTGAGGAACAGCAAGCACGCCAGCTTCACTCGATCTGTGTGGGCGGCTCTCTGTGGGCGGTGCGGGGTGTCAATACCGAGGCATTGACGGTGCTGCGAAGCCCGATCAGGAGACGTCCTTATAATCGGGGGGAGATTGTATCTAAGAAACGCAGGGAATTGGTCGTGTTTTATGACTTTTGTTAGGCGTTCGGTCAGGTGGTCAGCAGTTGCTGCATCCGTGAGCGTCGCTGGCGCGCAATGACGCGGGCACTGGCGGGCAGCGGCTTGTGCAGCCAGTTGAGGCGGATTTCCTCGATTTCGACCCACCCATCGCCCATGGGTTGCAGGTTGCACTGTTTGAATGCCTGGCAATGGCCGTTGCGGTCGAGCAGGGCGAAGCAGCGGTGTAAAGGGCGTGGCGCGAACAGTGAGATCAGATAACGCATGGTCAAGTACCTGTAGGTGACTGCCGAGAAGATTGCCTGTGGGCCGTTACGTCCAAGTGTATGAGTGGTGACATCTGTGTGACAGGCGCCGAATCTGAAAGGTGTGTCAGACTTATCCTTGATTGTTGCGCTGGTTAGCCGCAGTGGCCCACCGCTATACTGCCGGCCTGTTTGTGCCTGATTCTGGAGAGAAGAGCATGTTGCAACGCCTGTTGTTCGGTTTGATCACTGTGACCAGCTTGACGCTGGTTGGCTGCGCCCACAGCCCGCAACAACTGAACCCGGAACCCAAGCTGACGGCGCAACTGGCCCCGGTTGGCCACGGACAGCCTGTAGTGGTGCGTGTGGTGGATGGACGTCCGTCGCCAACCCTGGGCACCCGTGGCGGTTTGTACCCGGAAACCAGCGCGATTACCGTGCAAGGCGCGCAGATCCTGCCGAAGTTGCAGGCTCAGGCCGAAGCCGCTGTGCGCCTGCTGGGTTTCACTCCGACCACCAATGCGGCAAACGCACCGCAAATCACCGTGACCCTGGCCGAGCTGAAGTATCAGTCGCCGAAAGAGGGCATGTACGTGACCGAGGCGACCATCGGCGCGACCTTCCGCTCCGATGTGCAGAACGCCAACCGCCGTTACAGCGGCCGTTACGGTGCGTCCCTGGACCAGCGTTTCGGCATGGCGCCGAACCAGGAAACCAACACCAAGCTGGTCAGCGATGTGTTGAGTGATGCGTTGACTCGCCTGTTCAAGGACCCGACTGTAGGTCAGGTGCTGGGCGAATAAGCGTTCGCAAGATGTAAAAAAGCCCGGTGCCAGCAATGGTCCCGGGCTTTTTCATGCCTGATGTACAGGCTGTAACTGTAT
>NZ_JBSVXD010000331.1:0-3441 GCF_054070755.1 Pseudomonas sp. SDO5591_S426
CAGGTTTTACGACTGCTGCGCAGCCGAACGCAGGCTGCGCCAGCTGCTACATAGGCCTTCGTCAGGCTGTACCGACTTCCACCCTGCCCTCATTCAACCGCACTGGCCAAACCCGTAACCGCTGTTGCGGGTATTCCAGGCAACTGCCGTCCTCCAGCCGAAAGTGCTGTTTGTAGATCGGCGACGCCACCACCAAATCACCCTTGATGTTGCCGATCAGGCCACGGCCGATGACATTGGCCCCGGATTGCGGGTCGTGGTTGTCGATGGCGTAAAGCGTCTTGCCCTGAACATTCGGCAGGTAGAACAGCGCCACCTGCGCGCCGTCCAGCCACACCACCACACCGGAATCGTTCACCAGATCCTGCTGGCTGCACACCGATTGCCAGACGTCGATATTTTCCAAAGGTGCAGCGCGTTGGGTATTGGACTGATTCATCAGACACTCTCCTCGGTGACAGGGATAAGGTTGAGTTCGGCGGCCATGATCGGTCGCCGCTGACCGCGTTCCTGGACAAAGTGGATGTCCGGGTCCGGGCGTTTATCGTTGACGAAGGTGCGGAAGCGCTTGAGTTTTTCCGGGTCCTTGAGGGCGTTGGCCCACTCGCATTCGTAGCGGTTGACCACCAGTTGCATCTGCGATTCGAGTTCGGCACCCAGGCCGAGGCTGTCGTGGATAATCACGTCCTTGAGGTAATCCAGGCCGCCTTCCAGGCTTTCGCGCCACACCGAGGTGCGCTGCAATTTGTCGGCGGTGCGGATGTAGAACATCAGGAAACGGTCGATGTAGCGGATCAGCGTCGCGTCATCCAGATCGGTGGCGAACAGCTCGGCGTGGCGCGGACGCATGCCGCCGTTACCGGCGATGTACAGGTTCCAGCCCTTCTCGGTGGCGATCACGCCCACGTCTTTGCTTTGCGCTTCGGCGCATTCACGGGTGCAACCGGACACCGCGAACTTGAGCTTGTGCGGCGAACGCAGGCCTTTGTAGCGGTCTTCGATGGTCAGTGCCATTTGCACGCTGTCCTGCACGCCATAACGGCACCAGGTGCTGCCGACGCAAGACTTCACCGTGCGGGTCGATTTGCCGTAGGCATGCCCGGTTTCGAAACCGGCCTCGATCAGCTCGGCCCAGATGTCGGGCAACTCATGCAGTTGCGCGCCGAACAGGTCGATGCGCTGGCCGCCGGTGATTTTGGTGTAGAGGTCGTACTTCTTCGCCACCACGCCGATGGCGATCAATTTGTCGGCGGTGATCTCGCCACCGGGAATACGCGGCACCACCGAATAAGTGCCGTTTTTCTGCATGTTGGCCATGAACGTGTCGTTGGTGTCCTGCAACGGCACCAGCGACGGGTCCATGATCGGCTGGTTCCAGCACGACGCCAAAATCGAGCCCACCGCCGGTTTGCACACATCGCAACCGGTGTGGCCACGGCCATGCTTGGCCAGCAGTTCTTCGAAGGTGATCACCCCTTCTACCCGCACCAGCGCATACAGTTCCTGACGGGTGTAGGCGAAGTGTTCGCACAGGCTCTTGTCGACGCTGACTCCGCGGGCGATCAACTCATGTTCGAAAACCTGCTTGAGCAACCCGGCGCAACCGCCGCAACCGGTGCAGGCTTTGGTCTGTGACTTGAGCAGGCCGAGGTCGGTGCAGCCGCCGTCGATGGCCGAGCAGATCGCGCCCTTGGTCACGTTGTGGCAGGAGCAGACCGTGGCGGTTTCGGGCAAGGCGCCAGGGCCGAGGGTCGGCGCGCCTTCGGACGACGGCAGGATCAGCGCGGAAGGTTCCGCCGGCAAGGCAATCGCGTTCTGCATGTATTGCAGCAGCGTGTCGTAATAGCTGTTGTCGCCGATCAGCACCGCGCCGAGTACGTGCTTGCCGCTGGCGTCGACCACCAGACGCCGATAGCTGGCGGTGGTTTCGTCGATGAACTGATAGCTGCGCGCGCCCGGCGTATTGGCGTGGGCATCGCCGATGGAGCCGACGTCGACACCGAGCAGCTTGAGCTTGGTCGACATGTCGGCGCCCTGGAACGGCTCGGCGGCGTCATCGCACAAACGTGCTGCGACACTGCGTGCCATTTGGTAGCCCGGAGCGACCAGGCCGAACAGGCTGCCGTTCCACGAGGCGCATTCGCCGATGGCGTAGATGTTCGGGTCGCAGCTCAGGCAGGTGTCGTCGATCACCACGCCACCGCGCGGGCCGATCTCCAGCGCGCATTGGCGGGCCAGCGCATCTTGCGCGCGGATACCGGCGGAGAACACGATCAGATCGGTTTCGAGGAATTCGTCGTTGGCGAAATTCATCCGATAGCGGAATTCTTCGCCGGCACTGATCGATTGCGTGGCGCGGGACAAGTGCACACCGACGCCCAACCGTTCGATCTGCGCCTTGAGCGCCAGCCCACCGAGGTCATCCAGCTGCACCGGCATCAGGCGCGGCGCGAATTCCACTACGTGCGCTTCAAGGCCCAGGCTTTTCAGGGCATTGGCCGCTTCGAGGCCGAGCAGTCCACCGCCGACTACCACGCCGCGCTTGGCATTGGCTGCTGCGGCACGGATCGCATCAAGGTCTTCGAGGGTGCGGTATACCAGACGCGAATCGCCTTCGGCGCCTTCGATCGGCGGCACAAACGGGTAGGAGCCGGTGGCCAGCACCAGTTTGTCGTAGGTGAAGCAACCTTGCGAGGTGATCACCTGACGACGGGCACGATCGATTTCCAGCACCGGCACGCCCAGGTGCAGCGTGACACCCGGCGTCTGGTACAGCGACGCGTCACTCAGCGCCAGCGACTCGGCATCGCGACCGGAAAAATACTCGGACAAATGCACACGGTCGTAAGCGCGCATCGGCTCTTCGCTGAAAACGTGCAACCGATAGCGGTCAAGGGCGCCGCGCTCGATCAACTGCTCGACACAATGATGCCCGACCATGCCATTGCCGATCACGATCAGCGTCTGATGCTTGTTCAATGTGGCTACATTGGAATTCATAAACGACCCTGCCCAAAGCCCATCACGGTTCAAAAAGCAAAAAAAAACGCCTGAAACCTTGCGGTTCCAGGCGTCTTTGCCTGTTCTTTTGCGGTGTTGAAACCAGACGGCCATGCCTGATCCACCGGTAGTGCCCACGACCTGTGCGGTTGATCGATCGTCGTTGACCGAGTGGGCGGTCCATCTTTTTCAGATGGCACTGAGGGGGTGAATGCAGTGTTTGTGCCAGTCGAGCGCGTAGACTGGAAACATGCGCGCTGAGCCTTGTCGGCAACGCTTCTGGCGAAGTCAGCGGTTGATGTCGCAGGCGGGAATGGATCAGGAAACCGCTTCGCACTGGTGCACGCTGCCAGCCATCGCGCTAAAAGTGCGCGCAAAACCTGTAGGAGCCGAGCTTGCTCGCGATGGCGTCGTGTCAGTCAGCATTAATGTCGCTGACAC
>NZ_JBSVXD010000332.1:0-3434 GCF_054070755.1 Pseudomonas sp. SDO5591_S426
ATGCACCGATCCCGTGTAGGAGCTGCCGCAGGCTGCGATCTTTTGATCTTTAGGTTCTGAACCGGCGAACCAACCCATCCAGCTCATTCGACAACCCGGCCAGGCTCTGGGAATCCAGGCGTGCCGAGTTGGCCAGTTCCGCCACCAGTTGCGCATCGCCATGGATCTGGCTGATGTGGCGGTTGATGTCTTCGGCCACTTGGTGCTGTTGTTCCGCCGCCGTGGCGATCTGGGTGTTCATGTCGCGGATCACGTCCACCGACTCGCGGATCTGCCCGAAACTGCTGCGTGCTTCGCCGATGCGGGTGACCGATTGCTGCGACACTTCCAGGCTCGCATGCATTTGCTGGGTCACCTGGCTGGTGCGCTTGGCGAGGTTGCCCAGCAGCCCGTCGATTTCCGCTGTGGAATCAGCCGTGCGCTTGGCCAGCGCCCGTACTTCGTCGGCCACCACCGCAAAACCACGACCTTGTTCACCGGCGCGTGCCGCTTCGATGGCCGCGTTTAACGCCAGCAGGTTGGTCTGTTCGGCGATCGAACGAATGGTCCCGAGGATCGACTGGATGTCGTTGCTGTCGCGCTCAAGCTGTTGCATCGACTGCGCTGACTGCTCGATTTCCTGGCTCAGGCGATCCACGCTGTTTACCGCCGCATCGATCTGTTGCTGACCTTCACGGGCCTGACGCTGGCCGCTGTCCGCCGACTCGGCGGCCTGGCTGCAAGAGCGTGCCACTTCGTTGGCCGTGGCGACCATTTCATGGAACGCCGTGGACACCATGTCCACCGCTTCACGCTGGCGCCCGGCGGCTTCGGCCATGTCGCTGGAAACCTGGGTCGAGCTCTTCGAGGTGGCGAGAATCTTGGTCGCGGCGCCGCCAATGCTTTGGATCAGGCTGCGAATCGCGGTGAGGAACTGGTTGAACCAGTTGGCCAGTTGCGCGGTTTCGTCGCTGCCGCGCACTTGCAGGTTCTTGGTCAGGTCACCTTCACCTTGGGCGATGCCTTCCAGGCCGTCGGCCACGCTGCGGATCGGCCGCACGATGACGCTGGCGAAACTGGCACCGACGATGGCGAAGACCACGGCCAGCACGGCGGCGATGATCGCGATCAACCATGTCAGTTGGGTCGCGGTGCTCATCACGTCGCTTTGCTTGATCAGGCCGATGAAGGTCCAGCCCAGTTGCTCGGACGGCCAGACGTTGGCCATGTAGCGCTCGCCGTTAAGTTCGACTTCGACCAGGCCTTTGCCGGCCTTGGCCAGTTGCGCGTAACCATCGCCGAGGCTGCCGAGGGCTTTGAAGTTGTGTTCCGGTTGCTTCGGATCGACCAGCACGGTGCCGGAGTTTTCCAGCAGCATCAGGTAGCCGGTTTCGCCGAGCTTGATCTGTTTGACCAGTTCGGTGAGCTGCTTGAGCGACACGTCGATGCTGACCACGCCGCCGTTGGTGCCCAGCTTGTTGTCGATGGTGCGTACGGTGCTGACGTAGGACGTATCGTTTTCAGCCCAGTAATAGGCCTCGGTACGGAACGGCTTGCCCGGTTTGGCCTGGGCCGCCTTGTACCACGGACGCTGGCGCGGGTCGTAGTTGGCCAGCTTGGCATCGTCCGGCCACGACACGTAACCACCGGCGGCGGTGCCGAGAATCGCGTAGGCATAGGACGGGTGAGCGTTGCCCAGGTCCTGCAGGAAACCGAAGAGTTTTTTGTCCGCCTCGCCCTGAGGAATGCTGGCGGCGTTGGCGCTCATGTAGGTCTTGAGGCTGTCGTCGGAGTTGGTGATCAGCGGTTGCTTGGCCAGGTACTCGACGTTCTGGCTGATGCCGTCGAAGAACAGTTGCATGGCATTGCTGACCTGACGGATTTCGCGACCGCTGTTGTCGACGAATTCGTCCTTGGCATCACTGCGCAAGTTCAGCACAACGAGGGTGGCGACCAGCACCACGGGCAAGCAGGCGATGATTGCAAACGCCCAGGTCAACTTCTGTTTGATGTTCATCCGCGCTCCAGATTTTCTTGTAGGCCCACGCAGTGCAGATGACTCGCGGTTTTTTGGCAGCCGTAAACGTTTTTTGGTCAACCCGGGTCCATGAGTGCGACATCGCTATTGTTGGTGCTGCGATTGTCGGACAAATCAGTTTGTCACTAAGGACTTCGGCTGTTGTCGGAGGAAATTGAGGCCTGTTCCGAAAAATCCTGCGAACGGTCGTGTCCAGGTGTCAGCTTCTGTCACAAATGCCCATGCAACCCGCGGACAACAAGTGCTTCAGGCTCGGTTATGATCCGGGGCGGACGGGGGATGGAGCGCAGGTTTTCGTGATGAAACCGGCACATTGTGTGCATCTGCAATGTTCATAGGTCGGCACCCCCTCCCCCGATTGGGTGGATTGCCGTATAACGAATGACTTTCGCGTGTTTGGTAATAAAGGACCCACAATAAAAGCTGATGAAGACTCCAAAACGCATTGAACCCCTGATCGAGGACGGTCTGGTCGACGAGGTGCTGCGCCCACTCATGAGTGGTAAAGAAGCAGCTGTTTACGTGGTGCGCTGCGGTAACCAGTTACGTTGCGCGAAGGTCTACAAGGAGGCGAACAAACGCAGTTTCCGTCAGGCGGCCGAGTATCAGGAAGGCCGCAAGGTGCGCAACAGCCGTCAGGCCCGGGCCATGGCCAAGGGTTCCAAGTTTGGTCGCAAGGAAACCGAAGACGCCTGGCAGAACGCCGAAGTGGCAGCACTGTTCCGCCTGGCCAACGCCGGTGTGCGAGTGCCCAAGCCGTATGACTTCCTTGAAGGCGTGCTGCTGATGGAACTGGTGGCCGACGAGTACGGCGATGCCGCGCCGCGTCTGAACGACGTGGTGCTGGAGCCGGACCAGGCACGCGAGTATCACGCGTTTCTGATTTCGCAGATCGTGCTGATGCTGTGTACCGGCCTGGTGCACGGTGACCTGTCCGAGTTCAACGTGCTGCTGACTCCGACCGGCCCGGTGATCATCGACTTGCCGCAAGCCGTGGACGCGGCGGGCAACAACCACGCGTTCAGCATGCTGGAGCGGGATGTGGGCAACATGGCGTCCTATTTCGGCCGGTTTGCGCCGGAGCTGAAAAAGACCAAGTACGCCAAGGAAATGTGGGCCTTGTTCGAAGCGGGCACCTTGCACCCGGCCAGCGTATTGACCGGCGAGTTCGACGAACCGGAAGAGTTGGCCGACGTGGGCGGCATCATGCGCGAGATCGAGGCCGCGCGCCTCGATGAAGAGCGCAAGCAAGCGGCCCGTGCTGCTGATGACGCACCACCCAACAAAGCCGAAGAGCCGCCTCCGCCGTGGATGCAGTGATCGGTTAAAGAAAAACCCGGCTTCGGCCGGGTTTTTTGTGTCCAACTGGCAATCCCCTGTAGGAGCTGCCGAAGGCTGCGATCTTTTGATCTTTGCT
>NZ_JBSVXD010000333.1:0-3405 GCF_054070755.1 Pseudomonas sp. SDO5591_S426
TTTCAAGATCAAAAGATCGCAGCCTGCGGCAGCTCCTACAAAGGCGTCATGCAGCCTCTTGGAAATCCATCTCCGGTGGCTGACGACGGAAACCACCGGTCAACACCGCGAGGTAGACCACGCCGATCGCCAACCAGCTCAGGCCGAGATAGATAGCGAGGTGATCAAGGCTGACCATCAGCCACAAATCCGCCGCGAGACCGATGAATGGGAACAACAGGAACAGCACGAATTCGCGCAGGCCTTTTTTCTCGCCGCCTATCCAGTAATGGAAGATCACCGACAGGTTCACCAGGCTGAATGCAAGAAACGCGCCGAAGTTGATGAACGAAGTGGAGGTGGTGACGTCGAGTTTCAGTGCGAGCAAGGCAACCACCGCGCACAGCAGGATGCTGTTGATCGGTGTGCCGAATCGTTCGTGCAAGGTGCCGAAGAACGACTTCGGCAGCACGCCGTCGCGGCCCATGGCGTAGAGCAGGCGCGAACCGCTGGCCTGGGCCGACAGACCCGAAGCGAACTGACCGACGATCAGGCCGATCAGGAAGATCGAGACGAACAGGTCGCCGCCGATGTTGCGCGCAATTTCATAGGCCGCCGAGTCGACGCTGTCGAACTGGAACGACGGGTGGGCGATCTGCACGAAGTACGACACACCGACGAAAATCAGGCCGCCAATCAAGGTGATCAGCATGATCGCCCTTGGAATGGTGCGGCGCGGGTCACGGGTTTCTTCGGTCAGGGTGCTGACCGCGTCGAAACCGAGGAACGAGTAACAGGCGATGGCCGCACCGCTCATGATCAACGGCATCTGCATGTCGCCGTTGAAGAACGGTTTGACCGACCACAACGGCGTGCTCGCATCGCCGCCGACGTAGTGCACGCACAGCGCGACGAAGGCGATCAGCACCAGGAATTGCACCAGCATCAGCAAGGCGTTGATGCCGTTGGCCAGTTTCAGGCCGACGATGTTGATCGCGCTGGTGATGCCGATGAACGCCAGCACCCAGATCCACTGCGGCACGGCGGGGAACGCCGAGTTGAGGTAAGCCGCGCCGATCAGCCAGATCGCCATCGGCAGGAACAGGTAATCAAGCAGCACCGCCCAACCGGCGATGAACCCGAGTTTCGGGCTGATGGCTTTGCGCACATAGCTGTAGGCGGAACCGGCCACCGGGAAGGCCGAGGCCATGCGCCCGTAGCTCATGGCGGTGAAGAACATCGCCACCAGTGCCGCCAGATACGCGGCGGGCACCATGCCGGCGGTGGATTGAGCGAGGATGCCAAAGGTGCCGAGCACAATGATCGGCGTCATGTAGGCGATGCCAAATAGCACCACCGACCCTAATGACAGGGTGCGTTGCAAACGAGCCATGAGCGACTACTCCGGAATTATTAGATTTATGGCAGAGCCGAGTTCGGCGCAAATTTCGGGTGTGGCGTTGTTGTTCTTTGTTCGAATCAAACAGATGTGTCGTGCGTCAGGGCCTCATCGCTGGCAAGCCAGCTCCCACAAGGATCGTCTGTGGATTCAGATTTTGTGAACGACATATATCCTGTGGGAGCGGGCTTGCCCGCGATGAGGCCAGTCCAGGCAATATAAAATCCGGATCAACGAGCAGGAATCAGCAACTCCCGAAGTCCGCTGGCATGCTCAACCATCTCCCCCGGCAACTTCAGCCGCTGATCATCCAGATAGCGATAATCCTGGCGCGCCGCCGTCAACTGGTTCAGGTCCAGCTCCACCGCAAACTGCCCCTCTTCACGACCGGCCTCGAACAGCAACGTGCCCAGCGGATCCACCAGCGCACTGCCACCGGCGAACAACAACCCGCCATCGCCCTCTTCCACGCGGTTGACCATCAACGCGAACGCCTGGTTTTCCTGGGCGCGGGCCATGATCGCGGTGCGGTGGGTCGGGCCGTACGGGTCCATGTTGCCGTTGGTCACCAGCAGCAACTCGGCACCGAGTTGCGCCAGGGCGCGGGCGGTTTCGGGGAATTCGATGTCGTAGCAGATCAGCAAGCCGACGCGCACACCGTTCCACAGGCACGTGGCGTAGCGGTCACCGGCCTCGAACACACCGCGGTCCGACGCCCACAGGTGCGTCTTGCGGTATTTCAGCGCGATGCCTTCGGGAGTGATCAACAGCGTGGTGTTGTAGAAACGACCGTTGTCGTTCTCGGCGGTGCCGACGACCACGGCGACCTTGCGCTCACGGGCCGCAGCGACAATCGCGCTGACGGTCGGACCGTCCAGCGGTTCGGCGACATCGGCCACGGACTCGGCGCTCGGGAAGCCCATCAAGTGGCTTTCCGGAAACATGATCAGTTGCGTGTCGGCGGCGCAGGCGTTGATCGCCTCCAGGGCACGTTCGAGGTTGTAAGCCGTGTCGTTGTCACGGCCCGCCAATTGGGCGAGTTCGACCTTCATGGGTATTCCTTGTTCTAAGGCCGGGCTGGGAGAAAGATTGCCCGGTCGCTGTCTGTGCGCCAGTATGCGCAGCAAGCAAGCGGCCGGGAAATCACGCCGCTGGGGTAACACGATAGGGGTAGATGCATGACACTCTCGTTGGACGACATCGCCTGGCACCGTTCGGTGGGGCAATTGATCGACGCCCTGGACAAGCCCAATTTCTGGACGCAGCTGGTGCGTTTACTGGACCAGTACGTGCCCTGCGACAGTTGGGTAGCGCTGCTGTTCAGCGCCGACCAGCACCCGCAAGTGTTCGCCGAATGCCCCGGCGAAGACGGCGGCCCGGACCCGTTGTTCCAGGATTACCTGCGCGGCCTGTACCTGCTCGACCCGTTCTATATCGCCTGCCGCGAACAATCGCGCACCGGCTTGTATCGCCTGTCGGAAGTGGCCCCGGAGCATTTCGAGCTCACCGAGTACTATCAACGATACTTTCGTGTGAATGTCGTGGCCGACGAAATACAGTTTAATTGTCAGCTCGAAGGCGACCGCACGCTGTGCCTGTCACTGGGCAGCAAGCAACGCTTCAGCGCGCAGCAGATAGCCTTGTTGTCGTTGATCCAGCCGTGGGTGCTCGGGTTGTTGCGCCAGCGTCTACCCTATGAGATCAACGAAGTGGTGGCCCTCGCCCCAGCACCGGTACAAGGCGACTGGCGGGTGCAACTGGAAGCGTCGGTACAGCAACTCAAAGGCGCGCAATTGACCGCGCGGGAGCTGGATGTCGGGCGTTTGATGCTCAGCGGCTGCTCCAGCAAGGAAATCGCCCGCAAACTGGAAATCTCCATCGAAACCGTGAAAGTCCATAAGAAACACATGTACAGCAAGCTGGGGATCAAATCCCAGTCCGAGTTGTTTTCGATTTTTCTCCAGGCACAAAATGCCTGAAAAGATCGCAGCCTTCGGCAGCTCCTACACTGATCGCATTCCCCTGTA
>NZ_JBSVXD010000334.1:0-3381 GCF_054070755.1 Pseudomonas sp. SDO5591_S426
TGCAGTCCATGTGGGAGCGAGCTTGCTCGCGATGGGGCCCATGAAAGCACAACATCTCTTCTTCAAAACCCATCCGGTGACCGCGCCTTCTCCCGCGCCTGCTCCCGACTGACCAACCCTCTGGTCACCAAGTCCTTCAAACCCATATCCAGTGTCTGCATCCCCAGCGACCCGCCCGACTGGATCGATGAGTACATCTGCGCCACCTTGTCTTCTCGAATCAGATTCCGGATCGCCGACGTCCCCAGCATGATCTCGTGAGCCGCAACACGCCCACCGCCGATTTTCTTCACCAGCGTCTGCGACACCACCGCAAGCAACGACTCGGACAGCATTGAACGCACCATGGACTTCTCGTCCCCCGGAAACACGTCGACGATCCGGTCGATGGTTTTCGCCGCCGACGTGGTGTGTAGCGTGCCGAACACCAAATGACCGGTTTCCGCTGCGGTCAGCGCCAGGCGAATGGTCTCCAGATCACGCATCTCTCCCACCAGAATCACATCCGGGTCTTCACGCAAAGCCGAGCGCAGCGCCGTGGCGAAGCTGCGGGTATCGCGGTGGACTTCACGCTGATTGATCAGGCATTTGCGCGATTCGTGGACGAACTCGATGGGATCTTCGATGGTGAGGATGTGGTGATGGCGATGGTTGTTCAGGTAATCGATCATTGCCGCCAGCGTGGTGGACTTGCCGGAACCGGTCGGGCCGGTCACCAGCACCAGGCCGCGGGGCGCATCGGTCATCTTGCGGAACACGTCGCCCATGCCCAATTCGTCCATGCTCAGGACTCTGGACGGGATCGTGCGGAACACCGCGCCAGCGCCACGGCTCTGGTTGAAGGCGTTGACCCGAAAGCGCGCCACGCCGGGCACTTCGAAGGAAAAGTCGGTTTCCAGGTGTTTTTCGAAATCCACCCGCTGGGTGTCATTCATGATGTCGTAGATCAGCGCCTGCACCTGCTTGTGGTCCAGAGCCGGCAGATTGATGCGTCGTATATCGCCATCCACCCGAATCATTGGCGGCAGACCGGCCGACAGGTGCAGGTCAGATGCGCCCTGTTTGGCGCTGAAGGCCAGCAGTTCAGTGATATCCATAGCGTCTCTCAATTCCAGTAGAATGCCGCGAACCTTCAGACCGCTGGCGCCTCTTGATGTCCACCATAGCAGACAACATTCTCGAAGTTAGTTCGCGCATACATGCTGCAACACTCGCCGCCAGCCGCGCCGAAAATAGCGTCCAGCTGCTGGCCGTGAGCAAGACCAAACCCGCACAAGCCCTGCGTGAAGCCTATGCCGCCGGCCTGCGCGACTTTGGCGAGAACTACCTGCAGGAGGCCCTGGGCAAGCAGCTCGAATTGGCCGACCTGCCCTTGATCTGGCACTTCATCGGCCCCATTCAATCGAACAAGACTCGCGCCATCGCCGAGCACTTCGACTGGGTGCATTCCGTGGATCGACTGAAAATTGCACAACGATTGTCCGAGCAACGCCCTGCCGATCTGCCGCCTCTGAACATCTGTATCCAGGTCAACGTCAGCGGTGAAGCCAGTAAATCCGGCTGCACTCCGGCGGACCTGCCGGCCCTGGCCAATGCCATCAGCGCCCTGCCGCGCCTGAAGTTGCGCGGATTGATGGCCATCCCCGAGCCGACTGAAGATCGCGCCGCCCAGGATGCCGCTTTCGCTGCCGTGCAAAGCCTGCAAGCCAGCCTGAACCTGACGCTCGACACACTTTCCATGGGCATGAGCCACGACCTCGAGTCGGCCATTGCCCAGGGCGCCACGTGGGTCCGTATCGGTACGGCCCTGTTTGGTGCTCGCGACTACAGTCAGCCGTAATCATGGCTGACACACTTCTGAATAAGGACCTGACATGAGCAAGACACGTATTGCCTTTATCGGTGCCGGCAACATGGCCGCCAGCCTGATCGGCGGCCTGCGGGCCAAAGGTCTGGAAGCGGCGCAGATCCGCGCCAGCGACCCGGGCGAAGAAACCCGTGCCCGCGTGAGCGCCGAACATGGCATCGAGGTGTTCGCCGACAACGCCCAGGCCATTGAAGGCGCCGATGTGGTGGTACTGGCGGTCAAGCCACAGGCGATGAAAGCCGTGTGCGAAGCCATTCGCCCGAACCTGAAGCCCGGACAACTGGTGGTGTCGATTGCCGCCGGCATCACCTGCGCCAGCATGAACAACTGGCTCGGCGCCCAGCCGATCGTGCGCTGCATGCCTAATACCCCGGCGCTATTGCGTCAGGGCGTAAGCGGTTTGTTCGCCACCGCAGAAGTGACCGCCGAACAGCGTCAGCAAGCTCAAGAACTGCTGTCTGCCGTTGGCATCGCGCTGTGGCTCAGCGAAGAACAGCAACTGGACGCGGTCACCGCCGTTTCCGGTTCGGGCCCGGCGTACTTCTTCCTGTTGATCGAAGCCATGACCGCCGCTGGCGTGAAGCTCGGCCTGCCAGCAGACATCGCTGCGCAACTAACCTTGCAAACCGCCCTGGGCGCCGCGCACATGGCTGTGAGCAGTGATGTCGACGCCGCCGAACTGCGTCGTCGCGTCACTTCGCCCGCGGGCACTACGGAAGCGGCCATCAAGTCGTTCCAGGCCAACGGCTTCGAAGCCCTGGTCGAAAAAGCATTGGGCGCCGCCGCGCACCGCTCCGCCGAGATGGCTGAGCAACTCGGTCGCTAATCAGCTCTTAATAAGGAATCAATAATGCTCGGACTCAATGACGCTGCCATTTTTGTGATTCAAACCCTGGGCAGCCTGTACCTGCTGATCGTGCTGTTGCGCTTCATCCTGCAATTGGTGCGGGCCAACTTCTACAATCCGCTCTGCCAGTTCATCGTGAAAGCCACTCAACCGCTGCTCAAGCCACTGCGCCGGGTCATTCCGAGCATGTTCGGCCTGGACATGTCTTCGCTGGTGCTGGCGTTGCTGGTGCAAATGGCGCTGTTCGCGGTCATCTTGTTGCTCAGCGGCTACGGCGTCGACGCGCTGCTCCTGGTGCCTTGGGCGCTGATCGGCATCTTTGCGCTGTTTCTGAAGATTCTGTTCTGGGCGATGATCATCAGCGTGATCCTGTCCTGGGTCGCGCCGGGAAGCCACAACCCGGGCGCGGAACTGGTCCAGCAAATCACTGAGCCGGTGCTCGCGCCGTTCCGCCGGATCATTCCGAACCTGGGCGGCCTCGATATCTCGCCGATCTTCGCGTTCATTGCCCTGCAATTGCTGCAAAGCTGGCTGATCCCGCGCCTGGCGTACTACGCGCTGATGCCGAAGGAATTGTTCGGGCTGATCTGATGCGTTCGGCGCAATGACCGCATCATCGTTCATCGCGGGCAAGCCTTGCTCCTACAGGATCTACGCGACCTCTGTA
>NZ_JBSVXD010000335.1:0-3369 GCF_054070755.1 Pseudomonas sp. SDO5591_S426
GGAGATGCTTGTGGGAGCTGGCTTGCCAGCGATGGGGCCGGTAAAGCTGCATCAATATTTGGATGAGGTCAAAGATGTCCCAGGCTGAAAAAATCGTTATCACCGAAGCGCAGGTCACTTGGCAGGACGTGGTCGCCGTGGCCCGCGATGGCGCGCAGCTCGAGCTGTCGGCACCGATCTGGGCGCGCATCGAAAACGCTCAGGCCATCGTCCAGCGCATCGTCTCCAGCGGCGAACGTGCCTACGGCATCAACACCGGCCTGGGCGCGCTGTGCAACGTCTCGCTGCAGGACGAACAACTCAGCCAGTTGTCGCGTAATACCTTGCTCAGCCACGCCTGTGGTGTCGGCGCGCCGCTGAGCGACGAACAGGCCCGCGCGATCATGTGCGCGGCCATCGTCAACTACAGCCACGGCAAATCCGGCCTGCATCGTCAGGTGGTTGAAGCGCTGCTGGCGCTGCTCAACCGCGGCATCACTCCGCAAGTGCCGTCCCAGGGTTCGGTGGGTTACCTCACCCACATGGCGCACATCGGCATCGCGCTGTTGGGCGTGGGCAATGTCAGCTATCGCGGGCAGATCGTATCGGCTCAGCAGGCGCTGGCTGAAGAAGGCCTGCAACCGGTAAAACTCGGCGCCAAAGACGGTTTGTGCCTGGTCAACGGCACGCCGTGCATGAGCGGCCTGAGCTGCCTGGCCATCGCCGACGCCACGCGCCTGCTGCACTGGGCCGACGTGATCGGCGCCATGAGCTTCGAAGCCCAGCGCGGGCAGATTGACGCGTTCGATGCCGAGATCATCGCGCTCAAACCGCACCCGGGCATGCAACAGGTCGGTATCAACCTGCGCGCCTTGCTCGACGGCAGCGAAGTGATCGCCCAGAGCAAAGGCATTCGCACGCAAGATGCCCTGAGCATTCGCTCGATTCCGCAGGTACACGGCGCTGCACGCGATCAACTGGTGCACGCGATCAAGCAGATCGAAACCGAGCTCAACGGCGCCACCGACAACCCCCTGGTGCTGGGCACTGCGGACAATTACCGCGTGGTTTCCCAGGCCAACCCGCACGGTCAATCCGTGGCGTTGGCGGCGGACCTGCTGGCGATCGCCATGGCGGAAATCGGCTCCATCGCCGAGCGGCGCCTCGACCGTTTGATCAACCCGCACGTCAGCGGTCTGCCGGCATTTTTGGTGGCCAATCCGGGGGTGAATTCCGGGATGATGATCGTGCAGTACGTCGCCGCTTCGCTGTGTGCGGAGAACCGCCAATTGGCGCAACCGGCAGTGCTCGACAACTACGTGACTTCGGGTCTGCAGGAAGATCACCTGAGCATGGGCACCAACGCCGCACTCAAGCTGCATCGCGCGCTGGAAAACTGCACGCAGATCCTTGCCATCGAATACTTGCTGGCGGCCCAGGCGTTTGAATTTTTGAAAGAGCAGCGCTTCGGCGCGGGCACCGATGCCGCGTGGCGTCTGCTGCGTGAACGGGTTCCGGCTTACGATCAGGATCGTTGGTTGGCACCGGACATCGCCGCCGCTGCTGGCGTGTTGAAAGACGCGAATTTGCTGCACAACACTTTGCCGAACCTGAACTGATTTCTACATAAGCCAGCGTGCCAAGGCGCCAGCCCCCCAAAAGGTGGGAAGCGACGGACAACGGACATCTCCGGAGCGTCTGGTTAGTTAATAAAAACTCTCAAAAGGAGAATGAATGTGACTGCGCTTAATTTGATCCCTGGCCAACTGACCCTCGCTCAACTGCGTGAGGTGTATCAGCAACCGGTGAAACTGACCCTCGACAACAGCGCCTCGGCGCAGATCGAAGCCAGCGTTGCCTGCGTGGAACAGATCCTCGCCGAAAACCGCACCGCCTACGGCATCAACACCGGTTTCGGCCTGCTGGCTTCGACCCGCATCGCCAGCGAAGACCTGGAAAACCTGCAGCGCTCGCTGGTGCTGTCCCACGCCGCCGGCGTCGGCCAACCGATCAGCGATGAGCTGGTGCGCCTGGTCATGGTGCTCAAGGTCAACAGCCTGAGCCGTGGTTTCTCCGGCATTCGCCGCGTGGTGATCGACGCGCTGATCGCCCTGATCAACGCCGAGGTATACCCGCACATTCCGCTGAAAGGTTCGGTCGGTGCATCGGGTGACCTGGCGCCTCTGGCCCACATGTCGCTGGTGCTGCTGGGCGAAGGCAAGGCGCGCTACAAAGGTGAGTGGATGGAAGCCACCGAAGCGCTGAAAGTCGCTGGTCTGGCGCCGCTGACCCTGGCTGCGAAAGAAGGCCTGGCGCTGCTCAACGGCACTCAGGTTTCCACCGCGTTTGCCCTGCGTGGCCTGTTCGAAGGCGAAGACCTGTTCGCCGGTGCCCTGGCGCTCGGCGGCCTGACCGTTGAAGCGGTATTGGGCTCGCGCTCGCCGTTCGATGCACGCATCCACGCTGCCCGTGGCCAGAAAGGCCAGATCGACGCCGCTGCCGCTTACCGCGATCTGCTGGGCGAGCGCAGCGAAGTGTCCGACTCCCACGAGAACTGTGAAAAAGTCCAGGACCCGTACTCGCTGCGCTGCCAGCCGCAAGTCATGGGCGCCTGCCTGACTCAGTTCCGTCAGGCCGCCGAAGTGCTGGCCGTCGAAGCCAACGCCGTCTCCGATAACCCATTGGTGTTCGCTGCCGAAGGCGACGTGATTTCCGGCGGCAACTTCCACGCCGAGCCGGTGGCCATGGCCGCTGACAACATGGCGTTGGCCATCGCCGAAATCGGCTCCCTGAGCGAACGCCGCATCTCGCTGATGATGGACAAGCACATGTCGCAACTGCCGCCATTCCTGGTGGCCAACGGCGGCGTGAACTCCGGCTTCATGATTGCCCAGGTGACGGCTGCTGCACTGGCCAGCGAAAACAAGGCGCTGTCCCATCCGCATTCGGTGGATAGCCTGCCGACCTCCGCCAACCAGGAAGACCATGTGTCGATGGCTCCGGCTGCGGGCAAGCGCCTGTGGGAAATGGCTGAGAACACTCGCGGGATTCTCGCGGTGGAATGGTTGGCGGCGGTGCAGGGTCTGGACCTGCGCAACGGTCTGAAGACGTCGACGAAGCTGGAAAAGGCTCGCGCCATTCTGCGTAAAGAAGTGCCGTTTTATGAGAAGGACCGGTTCTTTGCGCCGGACATCAATGCGGCGACTGAACTGTTGGCTTCGCGTTGTCTGACTGAATTGGTTCCGGCCAAGTTGCTTCCAAGCCTTTAACCTGTAACCGATCGTTCCCACGCTCTGCGTGGGAATGCCTCTAGGGACGCTCCGCGTCCAGTGACGCAGAGCGTCACGGGCTGCATTCCCACGCAGAGCGTGGGAACGATCATTGTGGAGA
>NZ_JBSVXD010000336.1:0-3363 GCF_054070755.1 Pseudomonas sp. SDO5591_S426
ACAAACCCTGTAGGAGCTGCCGCAGGCTGCGATCTTAAAAAGCTTACGCCGGGTAGTTGGCCCGCAGTGCCTCAAGCCCACCCTGATAAATCCCGGTGAACAACGCCACCACTTCTTCATCACTCACGCCCACCGGCTCAAATCGACCGGACCAGGTCACTCGCGCACCCTGCCCCAGCGCTTCAACCTTGATCGTCGCAAGATAATCAGTGGCCGGGAACGGTGCCTGCGAAATCGAGTAGCTGTAGGTTTTCGCGGTGTTGTCGAACGCTTGCAGGCGCTCGACTATTGCAGCGCCGTCGGCGGTTTGCAGGCTGCGTACCCGCCCGCCTTCGCTGAGTTCACTCTTGGGAATGAACGGCAGCCAATCCGGCAGCGAGTTGAAACCGCCGATCAATTGCCAGACCTGATCGGCCGAGGCCGGGATGTCGATAAACGCAGATGCTGATGCCATGTAATGTGCTCTCTCAATCAATCAGGTTCAGATTGCCATGCTGTCGACGACACCGCCATCGACCCGCAGGGCTGCGCCAGTGGTGGCTGAGGATAATGGCGAAGCGATGTACGCCACCAGATTCGCCACTTCCTCGACATTCGCCACGCGCTGAATGATCGAAGTCGGCCGGGCCGTGCGTACAAAGGCGTCGGCCTCCTCCCGCAGACTACGACCGGATTGGGCAATGGCATCCTTGAGCATTTCCTCCACGCCGTCGGTCAGCGTCGGGCCAGGCAAGATCGCATTGACCGTCACCCCGGTGCCCGCCAAGCGTTTGGCCAGACCATGGGACACCGCCAGGTTGGCGCTTTTGGTCACGCCATAATTGAGCATGTCAGCCGGGATCGCGATGCCGGATTCCGAAGACAGGAAAATCACCCGGCCCCAACCCTGCTTGACCATGTCCGGCACGTAATGCCGGGACAGGCGTACCCCGGAGATCACGTTGATCTCATAGAAGCGCGTCCACTCGCTGTCGGGCGTCTCAAAGAAATCTACTGCGTTGAAGATCCCGAGGTTGTTCACAAGGATGTCCGCACGCGGCTCGGCGGCGAAGAGTTTCTCGGCGCCTTCGGCGGTGCCCAGGTCCGCGGTCAAACCGCGCAGTTGTGCATCGGGCACGCTTTGGCGAATGCTCGCCAGCGCCTGCTCAACCTTGGACGTCTCGCGGCCGATCACCACCACCGTGGCGCCGGATTCGGCCAGCGCCTTGCTGATGCCCAGGCCGATGCCGGCAGTGCTGCCGCTGACAATCGCCAGTTTTCCGCTCAAATCGATTTTCATGTTCAGGCTCCAATGATTGGCAAAGGTGCGCGTTCGGACACCAGTTTCGCGTCGCGCAGCGCCTGCCAGAAGGCTGCAGGAATCACCGCCGACAGCGCGGCCACGTCTTCGGCAATCCGCTCTGGACGGCTGGCACCTGGAATGACTGCCGCCACCGCCGGGTTGGCCAACGAGAACTGCAATGCCGCCGCTTTGATGTCGACACCATGGGCCGCCGCAATGCGCTTGATCTGCTCGACCTTGTTGATGATCGCCGGGCTCGCCTTCTGGTATTCGAAGTGTGCGCCACCGGCCAGGATGCCCGAGCTGTAAGGGCCGCCGACCACGATTTCAACGTTCTGCGCCAGCGCCGCGTCCATCAAGCGTTGCAAGGCGCGGTCATGGTCGAGAAGAGTGTAGCGGCCGGCCAAAAGAAAACCGTCCGGCTGCGCTTCGCTTAGATCAAGGGTCAATTCGCATGGCTCGACCTTGTTCACACCCAGGCCCCAGCCCTTGATCACGCCTTCTTCACGCAAGCGAGTCAGCACTTTGAATGCGCCGGTGCGGGCCTGGTTGAAGTATTCCAGCCATTGATCGCCGTAGAAGTCCTGGGCGATGTCATGCACCCAGACGATGTCCAGGCGATCTGTTTGCAGGCGCTTGAGGCTGTCTTCGATCGAACGCATCGTTGCGTCGGCGCTGTAGTCATTGACGATCTTGTTCGGGCGACCGTGTTCGAACACCCCGCTCTTCTCGCCCAGATCGCGGGCAGCGGCGTCTTCGACTTCGTCGAGAATCACCCGGCCGACCTTGCTGCTGAGCACATAGTCGTCGCGGTTGTAGCGGGACAATGCGGTGCCGAGGCGGATTTCCGACAGGCCCGAACCGTAGAACGGTGCGGTGTCGAAGTAACGCACGCCGGCATCCCAGGCCGCATGGACGGTGGCTTGCGCTTCCTCTTCAGGAATGGCGCGGAACATGTTGCCCAGTGGTGCAGTACCGAAGCCCAGCGCGCCGGGCAGTTTGTCTTTCAAGCTCATGATTCAATCCTCGTCAGTTTCTGAGGTCAGTTGGGTGACCGTTGAGCAGATGCTAGATTGCAGCGATCGGACCGTCCAAGACATAATGCGCAGCACTTGAGTCCCCAGAGGTCTGACATGATCGACATCCGCCAATTGCGCTACTTCGTCGCCGTCGCCGAGGAAGAACACGTCGGTCGCGCCGCCGAACGTCTGCACATTTCCCAGTCGCCTTTAAGTCGGCAGATCGCCCAGCTCGAAGAACGGCTTGGCCTGACCCTGTTCGAGCGCAGCCAGCAACGCATTCGCCTGACCCGCGACGGCCAGACTTTCCTCGCCGAAACCCGCGCATTGCTGACCCACGCCAATCGCCTGGAATCCCTCGGCAAACGCCTGGGCCGTGGCGAGGAAGGCGGGTTGTGCATCGGCTATATCGAAAACGCCATGCATGCGGGCGTCCTGCCCAATGCCTTGCGCGTGCTGCGGGTTGACCGGCCGAATGTGCATGTCGCGCTGTACAACCAAAGTTCCGTCGAACAATTGGAAGGCCTGCGTCAGCGTAGTCTGGATATCGCCCTGGTCAGCGAGCCGCCGACGGACGACGATCCGGACCTGTTGGGTTTTCAGGTGTTGGACGACCCGATGCTATTGGCCCTGCCCGAGGAACATCCGCTGGCACAGAAAACCGTGCTGACCCCGGAAGATCTCGCCGATCAGGAGTGGATTGGCGTGCAACACCACCAGAATGTCAGCAGCCGCGAAAACTTCGTCAGCGCCTGCATCCGCGCAGGGTTTACCCCGGACATCCGCATGGAAGCCACCGGTCCCTTCACTGCAATGGCTCTGGTGGCGTCGGGACTGGGCATCGCGATGATTCAGAAAGGCTTGAGCCGCAACGCACCGCCGGGCGTGGTGCTGCGGGAAGTGTCGTGGATTTCCCTCACCAGACCGCTGTGGGCGGCATGGCACCGGATCAATCTGCGGCCGTTGGTGGAGACGTTCAGGAAGGTGCTGACGGAGCCGGGTGCGGCTGACTAATGTTGTAGGAGCTGCCGCAGGCTGCGATCTTTTGATCTTGCTTTTTAA
>NZ_JBSVXD010000337.1:0-3353 GCF_054070755.1 Pseudomonas sp. SDO5591_S426
TTTTAAGATCAAGATCAAAAGATCGCAGCCTGCGGCAGCTCCTACAGAGTGTTTCGAGTATCAGCTCAGTTCAATGCGATCGGCATGAATGACAATCTGGCCATTCTTGTACAACGCACCGATGGCCTTTTTAAAGTTGCCTTTGCTGACGCCGAACATGCTGCTGATCACTGTCGGGTCGCTCTTGTCGCTGACCGGCAGGCTGCCGTTGTTCTCACGCAACTTGGCGAGGATCTTCGAGTTCAGGCTGGTGGCCGCTTCCTGGCCGACCGGTTGCAGGCTCAGGCTGATCTTGCCGTCGGAACGAACTTCCTTGATGAAGCCCTTCTCTTCTTTACCGGCGCGCATGAACTTGAAGATTTCGTTCTTGTGAATCAAGCCCCAGTGCTTGTTATTGATGATTGCCTTGAAACCCATATCGGTGGCTTCGGCAACCAGCAAGTCAACTTCCTGGCCCGGCGTGTAGTTGGCCGGCGTCTTGTCGAGATAGCGATCCAGACGCGCCGTCGCGGTAATGCGGCGGGTGTGCTTGTCGAGGTAGACATGCACCACGGTGTACTCGCCGGCTGTCATCTGCCGTTTTTCTTCGGAGTACGGCAGCAACAGATCCTTCGGCAGCCCCCAGTCCAGGAACACGCCGATGCTGTTGACTTCAACAACTTTCAAACTGGCGAATTCACCTACCTGAACTTTTGGCTTTTCAGTAGTTGCGATAAGTTTGTCATCGCTATCCAGATAAACAAAAACGTTTAACCAGTCTTCATCTTCGCTGGGAATATCTTTTGGAATATAACGATTGGGCAAAAGAATTTCGCCATCCGCGCCGCCGTCCAGATATAAACCAAAGTTAGTGTGTTTAACCACTTGCAAACTGTTGTAACGCCCGACTAAAGCCATGTCCAATACCCTCATTACGTGGCGGCATTCTACCCGGTTTTGCAGGCTGCGTTCGGTGGCCGGCCCGGTGGCGCAAGAAAATCCTGCGAAGGCCTTAATTTTCCTGGCTTTTGCCATGGGTAGCTGGCCGCTCGTCTGACCATTCCGACGACTTTCGTCACTGCCCGGCAAGGGTAAAAAGAGATTTTCCGAGTCATGTTTTTAGTTAAAACAGCGACTTAGGGAAAATAGACCAACAACAATTCGCGGCTTGTTTCGCCCTTCACCTGAAACGTCCAAGGGATATTTGCCAAGCAAATTGCAGGTAATTCCTGTACGATGCCTGGCCAAGTTAATTTTCTACAGGTTAATGGCCGCCATGCGTGTAAAAGCATCCACCAGCAAAGCAAAGCCAGCTCCAGCCGTTGAAACCAGCGAATCGATCAACAACCAGATCGCTGCATTCCTCAAATCCGGCGGTGAAATCCAGCAAATTGCCAAAGGCGTCAGCGGCCAGACGTTCGGCCCGTCCAAGCAGATCACCTTGGGCAAGAAGTAACACCCTTCGCTTCACCTGGTCCCTGGGCGCTTTGAGCTTCGAAGCGCCTGGACTGGAACCCTCGCAACAACTCCCTCGCAAACAATCAATCTTGTAAAAATCGACGAACGGCCCTCGATGCCCGTCATTCGCCGGTATCCTTGCACGCGTCTAGATCAAGCGTTTCAGCAGGCCTCTCCGCCCGCCCCCCGCTGTTCATGGAGCGACGCATGTTCAAACCCTCCTGCTTACCCATCCTGCTGGTCAGCCTTATGGCGTGTTCGATCGCCCATGGGCAAATCTTTCAACGCGAGATGGGGGATTTCGATCTCAAGCTCGGCACCAGTCCCACCCGCAGCATGGCTCAAGGCCTGGTCAAACCCTCGGCCGCCGGCTCATTCCATGGTGGTCTGGACCTGACGCACAACAGCGGCTTCTACTTTGGCCAATGGTCGCCCAGCGTGGGCATCAGCCCGGGGAAAAATCTCGAGATCGATTCCTACGCAGGCTTTAAACAACCCTTCGACCAAACCTTCGGCTACGAAGTGGGCATGATCCATTACAGCTACCCCGAAGTGGAAACGCTCGACAGTCAGGAGCTGTTCGGTGGCCTGACCTTGCTCGGCAGTCGTTTCGGCATCGCTTTGAGCAACGACCCGGACAAACAGAACAACACGCTGTTCGCCGACCTCAGTGGCAATCAGCCGTTCGGCATCGGGATCAGCATGAAATACACCACCCACCAGCTGAACACGCCAGTCGCGGTGGACGGTGGTTACGTAGGAAGTTTCACCGATTGGTCGGTGAAACTGTCTCGACCGTTCATGGGCATCGACCTCAACCTGATCTACAGCGACTCCAGCCTCAGCGGCAGCTATTGTTCAGCCTATTCCGGGCACAACAGTCAGTGTGACGGGCTCGTTACCCTCAAGGCTGAACGCGCCTTCTATTGATTGGCTGAACTGCCGGGCTGATCTTGCGTTCACATGAGAATCAGTCCCCGAAGCCAGGCTTTCGCAAGGATTCGCCCATGTCTCGCTGGTTAAAACAGATCGCCTTCGTGCTCATGTTCAGCCTCGCCCTCGGCGCGTGCAGCCGCATGGGCCTGGCCTACCGCAACCTCGACGTGATCATTCCCTGGACGCTCGGCGACTACCTGGACATGAACGGTGAGCAAAAAGGCTGGCTCAACGAGCGCCTCAAGGAACACTTGAGCTGGCATTGCACCACGCAAATGCCGGGCTACCTCGACTGGCTGGATCGACTGCAAACCATGGTCGCCACGAACCAGGTCACCGATGCTGCATTGCAAGCCCGCGCGCTGGAAGCCAAACAGGCGATCGCCGAAACGGCCCGGGAAATCACCTCCTCCGCGGTCGAATTGCTGCAAGGGCTGGACGACACGCAGGTCGCCGAAATGAACGAGGCCTTCGCCAAAGACCAGCGCAAACGCCAGGCGCAATACCTTAAGCCGTCCCTCGATCAGCAGATCAAGGAACGCGGCGAGCGCATGGAAAAACGCCTGGGTGACTGGCTTGGCCCATTGAACGCCACTCAGCATCAGCGCGTCGTGGCATGGTCGAATGCTTTGGGCGACCAGAACACGCAGTGGATCGCCAATCGCGTCCACTGGCAGAAGCAGTTCAGTGCGGCAGTGGCGCAACGCCACAGCCCTGAATTCCCACAACGAATCGAGACGCTTCTGGTCGAACGCGAGCGTTTATGGACACCTGCTTATCGCCAGGCCTTCGCGGCCACAGAAGCGCAGGCACGCTCGCTGTTCGTCGATTTGATGGCTGAAAGCACGCCGGAGCAGCGTCAGCGGTTGCTGACGAAAATCGAGGGGGTGAAGAAGGATTTCAGTGATTTGAAATGTCTGAAAGCCGCAAAACAGAGCTAACAACTCAAACCCCCTGTAGGAGTGAGCCCTGCTCGCGAT
>NZ_JBSVXD010000338.1:0-3345 GCF_054070755.1 Pseudomonas sp. SDO5591_S426
CACAGGTAACCGAGGTTGTACGCAAAATCTGTTACCACCATCGATCCCTGTGGGAGCGGGCTTGCCCGCGATGAACGATGACGCGGTCAACCTGCCGGTGAATCCGGTTTCGGCACCAGAAACGTCACACCAAAACGCTCCGCCACTTCGAAAATTCGCGGTAGGTCCTCGGGCACCTTGAACTGATCCATCGCCGTAAAAAACTGCCCGCCGCGGGGATCGGAGACCACGCCGATCATCTTCGCGGTGGTGCTGATGTTCTTGTAGGCATGAATCGATCCGGCCGGGATATGCACGTAGCCCCCGGTCGATACGGTGGTGGATTTGCCTTCCACGGTCACTTCGACCTGGCCGTCGACCACGTAGAACGCCTCGTCCCAAGGGTGAAAGTGCGGTGGCGGGCCGCCGCCTTGCACGCCTTCCTGGATATGCATTTCAAAGGGTTTGCTCATATCGCCGCCGGCAAGGACCGTGATCGTTTCGCCAACGACGTTGACCGGTGCCGGTGGAGCTTGGAGGACGTGAACCGTGCGCATGATTGCTCTCCGGGGGATGAGGCAGCACCCGCTGATTGTATGCGCTTGAACGGCGGACGACAGCCGTGATGCAGGGCCGTTGGTCCGGGTAATTTTGACGACGATGGAATTTTTTGGCTGATGACTCGCTCTGCTGAGGGAGGGAAGTGCTGATTCAGCACCCTGCAGCGACCCGCAGGTGAGCCATGAACAAGAATCTCGATGACTACAACCGCATGCGCGATTTTTCGGCGACGTCGGAGCCGGCCGCCGTCAAACGTCCGGGCAGAAAAAACGCCAAGGATCACGCCTTGCAGTTCTGCATCCAGAAGCACGACGCCTCGCGCCTGCATTATGACTTTCGCCTGGAACTCGATGGCGCGCTCAAGAGCTGGGCGGTGCCCAAGGGCCCGTCGCTGGACCCCAAGGTCAAGCGCCTGGCGGTGCACGTCGAAGACCATCCGCTGGACTACGCCAGCTTCGAAGGCAGCATCCCCGAAGGCCATTACGGTGCGGGCGATGTGATTGTCTGGGACCGTGGCGTGTGGATTCCCCAGGAGGATCCCGCCAAGGCCTATGCCAAGGGCAAGCTCAAGTTCGAGCTGCAAGGCGAGAAGCTCGAAGGCCTTTGGAATCTGGTGCGCACGCACATGCCGGGCAAGCAGGAACAGTGGTTTCTGATCAAGCATCAGGACGGCGCCGCGCGACCGGAAAGCGATTACGATGTGGTCAGCGCCGAGCCCGACAGTGTGCTCAGCGAGCGCACCATCGTCGCCAAATCACCCAAGGCTGCCAAACCCAAAGCCATCAAAAAACCGGCTACCCCGCAGAAGGAAAAGTCTGCTCCCCTCACTGGCGCGCGCAAGGCCAAACTACCGGAACAGATCAAACCGGAACTGGCGACGCTGGTGGAAAAAGCACCCGACGGTCAATGGAGCTACGAGGTCAAATTCGACGGCTATCGGATCATGGCGCGCATTGACCATGATGAAGTCAAACTCTTCACGCGCAACGGGCACGACTGGACCCACAAGTTGCCCGGCCAAGCCAAGGCATTGGCGAGCCTGGGTCTGGAATCCGCCTGGCTGGACGGTGAAATGGTGGTGGCGGACGAAGAGGGCGTGCCGGATTTTCAGGCGCTGCAAAACGCTTTCGAAGCCGGTCGCAGCGGCAACATTGTTTATTACCTGTTTGATTTGCCGTACCTCAATGGCGTCGATCTGCGCGAGGTGCCGGTGGAGGAGCGTCGCGCCGCGTTGGCGACAGTACTCAAAGCCACAAAAGATCCTTTGCTGCGCTTTTCCGATGCCTTCGGCGAAGACCCGGAAGCCTTGCTCAACAGCGCCTGCCAGATGCGCATGGAAGGCCTGATCGGCAAGCGCCTCGGATCGCCTTACGTGTCCCGGCGTAGCAGCGACTGGATCAAGCTCAAGTGCAAGCATCGACAGGAATTCGTGATTGTCGGCTTCACCGATCCCAAGGGTTCGCGCAGTGCCTTCGGTGCGTTGCTGCTGGGCCTGCATGACCGCGATAGCGGCGAATTGCGCTACGCCGGCAAGGTCGGCACCGGCTTCACCGAGGCCACGTTGAGCACCATCCATGCGCAACTCAAGCCCTTGCAAACGAAAAAACCGGCCGTGGTCAATCCGCCCAGTGGTGCCGAAGTCAGGGGCGTGCATTGGCTCAAACCGACCCTGTTGGCGGAAGTGGCTTTTGCCGAGATGACCAAGGACGGTTCGGTGCGTCATGCAGTGTTCCATGGCCTGCGCGACGACAAACCTGCCAAAGACATCACTGAGGAGCGTGCGACCGCCGTGAAAACTGCCTCCGCGAAAAAGACAGCCGCCAAGCCATCCGCCACGAAAAAGAAAGCCGAACCGGCCCCGTCACAGATCGGCCTGGACAAAGGCAAAGTGCGCATCACTCACCCGGACCGGGTCATCGACGCCACCAGCGGCACCACCAAAGTGCAACTGGCGGAGTACTACGCCAGCGTTGCCGAGTGGATTCTGCCGCAGCTCAAGGACCGCCCGGTGGCGCTGGTGCGTGCGCCGGACGGTATTGCCGGCGAACTGTTTTTCCAGAAAAACGCCGAGCGTTTGGCGATCCCCGGCATCACTACGCTGGACCAGAAGCTTACGGGGCAGCCGATGATGGTGATCAACAATGCCGAAGCACTGGTCGGCGCGGTGCAGATGAGCACCGTGGAGCTGCACACCTGGAACGCCACCTCGGACAATCTCGACAAGCCCGACCGCTTTGTCCTCGACCTCGACCCGGACCCGGCGCTGCCGTGGAAGCGCATGATCGAGGCCACGCAGTTGACCCTGACGGTGCTGGATGAATTGGGACTCAAGGCCTTTCTCAAGACCAGCGGCGGCAAGGGCATTCACCTGGTGGTGCCGCTGACCCGCAAGCTCGGCTGGGATGAGGTCAAGGACTTCAGCCACGCTATTGTCAGCCACATGGCGAAGCTGTTGCCGGAGCGTTTTTCCGCGGTGTCGGGGCCGAAGAACCGGGTGGGGCGGATCTTCATCGATTACCTGCGCAACGGGTTGGGCGCCACCACCATCTGCGCCTACTCTGCACGCACCCGCGAAGGGCTGCCGGTGTCGGTGCCGATTTATCGTGAGGAGGTGGCCGAGCTCAAGGGCGGCAATCAGTGGAACATACACAACGTGCATGAGCGCCTGGCCGAAGTGGGCGACGGGCCGTGGGAGGATCTGAAGAAAACCCGGCAGACGATTACTGCCGAAATGCGGCGGCGGGTCGGGATGAAGAAGGCGTGATGCGTCCTTGTAGGAGCACGGCTTGCCGGCGATGGCGATCT
>NZ_JBSVXD010000339.1:0-3334 GCF_054070755.1 Pseudomonas sp. SDO5591_S426
GGAGCTGGCTTGCCAGCGATGAGGCCATGACTGACACCAAAGCACTCAACCCGGAGTCAAACACTCCGGCCCATTAAGCTTCGGATCATTGACCATATTGGCCAACACCCGCTCGCGCAACGCGGCAGGCTCACTGGCCAGCAACCCCTGCAAGACATGCAGCGGCGTCTCGGGATCGAGCCACGCCGCCTGCCCTGCCTCATCCAGAATCAACGGCCTGCGCTGACTCGCCGCTGGCTGAGTGATCACCGCCGTGCTCAACCACACCTGCTCCTGCACCGGATACGCTTCCCAGATCGCCGCAAAAAACAGTGACGAACCCTCCCCCGGCGTCAGCCAGAATGGCCGCTTGCGTGTGGTGCCGCGCCATTCGTAAAAACCGTTAGCGGGCAGAAGGCAACGACGCTCGCGCAGGGCTTGGCGGAACATCGGTTGCTCGGCCACGGTTTCGGCGCGGGCATGGGCCGGCGTACGGGACAGATCGGTCAGCCATGGCGGCGTCAGGCCCCAGCGGGCACGGGCGAGCTCACGCTGGCCGTCCGCGCCGGCTCGCAGCATCAACACCGAATCATTGGGGGAAATGTTCCACTGCGCCTGCTGATCGGCGGGAAAACCGGGCAGGGTCGCGAAGTCGCGGTTCCAGCGAAACAGGGCATAACGTCCACACATGGGGCAGCACAACTCTTGATCAAACGAACGCCAGCCTAACAGACCAGCGTGCCGGGAAAACTCTCCGGTTCATCGCCGGACAGCGGCAGCGCGGCATTGTACGCACTGATCAGCTCACGGGCGTATTCAGCCTTATCGTTATCCACTGCCAGGCCCAGCAGACCGAAGATCGGCAATTCACCGGCAGCCCCGACCAGATCGCGCCCCACCAGATGCGCCTCGACACCTTCGCTGGCGAGCATGCCTTGCAGCAATTCGCCTTCCATCAGGTTTTCCGGTTCGTAAATGCGCTGCATACACGCTCCTCATTCGTTCTCGCTGAAAACTTCCAGAAACCAATCCTCTCCGTGAACCTGCAATACGAACGTGATTGGCCGGCAACATACCTGGCAGTCTTCAATATAAGTCTGATCGCCACCGGACAAGTCCACCGTCGTCTCGACTTCCTCACCACAATACGGACATTCGTAAACTGCGCTTTCCAGCATCGCGGTCTCCCAGGTGACTTGTGCGTATAATCGCCGGTCTATTTGCAGGGCTATTTTTGTCTGACTACTTTTCAGACCGTACCCCGCCGGTTTTCGATCAGAACCTTTACTTACCCTAGCCGTTTCTAACAAGAGAGCATGATGGGCGAATTCGATGCCATCCGACCTTACGACGACAGCGAAGTCCCAGCGGTGCTGGCCCGACTGCTCGGCGACAAGGCGTTTCTAGATATCCTCACCCACTTCCGCTTCCCGCGTTTTGCCGGCGCTTTAGGCTGGGCGCTCAAACCCCTTATAGCTCATCGGCTGCGCCGTGAGTTCGCCGGCATCACGTCGGTGGCCACTTTGCAGGACAAGGTCGAGCATTACGTCGACCACACCATCGAACGCGCCACGGACGGAGTCACTTACACCGGCGTGGAACAGTTCAAGTCCGGCAGCGCCTATCTGTTCATCGCCAACCACCGCGACATCGTGATGGACCCGGCCTTCGTCAACTATGCCGTGTACCACGCCGGCCTGCCGACCCCGCGCATCGCCATCGGCGACAACCTGCTGCAAAAGCCTTTCGTCAGCGATCTGATGCGCCTGAACAAGAGCTTCATCGTGCACCGTTCGATCACCGGCCGTCGTGAGAAAATGGCGGCGTATCAACTGCTGTCGGCGTACATCAACCATTCGATCCGCAACGATTGCGCCTCGATCTGGATCGCCCAGGCCGAAGGCCGCGCCAAGGACGGTGACGACCGTACCGAATCGGCGATCCTCAAGATGTTCCACATGAGCCGCAAGGACGAGCCGTTCGGCGAGGTCATCCGTTCGCTGAATCTCACGCCTGTGTCGATCAGCTACGAATACGATCCGTGCGACCAGGCCAAGGCCCGCGAACTCTACATCCGCGCCACCACCGGCAGCTACACCAAGGCGCCGGGCGAAGATGACGTGAGCATCGCCAAAGGCATTACCGGCTACAAAGGCCGGGTGCATGTGAACTTTGCCGCACCCATCACCGAACTGTTCGAAGACACCAAGCAATTGGCGGTCGAGATGGACAAGCAGATTCTGGGCGGTTATCGCTTGTTCCCGGTGCATTACCTGGCTTACGCACAGTGGAAAGATGCCGATCCGCAGTTGGCAGTGCCAAAAGCTACAGAGATGTTCCCGGCTGATGAACTGGCCAAGGCCCAGGAACAATGGCAGCAACGCCTGGACGTCTGCCCCGAGGAACATCGCCCGTTCCTGGTGCTGCAATACGCGACGCCGGTGCGTAATCAGTATCGGGTGAAGGCTGGATTGCCGCTTTAAAACAAGATCAAAAGATCGCAGCCTTCGGTAGCTCCTACACAGGATTTAAGTTCACCTGTAGGAGCTGCCGAAGGCTGCGATCTTTTGCTTTGAAAGGGTTCAGACCTGCGTGCTGATCCACGACACCAGCAGCGCCAGCCCCATGCAGGCAAAGCCGAAGCTGTAGAAAAACCGGTTCATGCGCAGCGTGGCCCAATCCAGTGTCGGTTCTTCGCTGGGACGGCTTTGGCGCTGAGCCTGGAGGCTCGCCATCGCACGTTGTTCACGCCGACGGGTCGCGTGCAGCAGCCAGCCGCCCGGGAAGGCGAAGAGCAAGGCCAGCAGGTTGATCAATTTGGCGGGATGGGCGGTAAACAGCGTCATCAAATGCAGCGACATCACGAACCTCAAACAAAACCGGTGTGGCAGACGCCAGACCGACGACCGCGGCGCGGATTCTACCGAAAGCCTCTGTGCCTGCACTCCCCTTTGCGACAAATTACCCGGCAAATGACAAATGGCTGTCCCGCGTCACGGCTTCGTCATCTGCATCGGCGACCATGCGCGCCTCGAAACCGACACGGACTGCGTCATGCTCCACGCCGAAAACCAGGATCGCCTTTACCTCATCGCTCACAACGACGAACAACAAACCCTCGTCGGCAGCCTCGCCTTCAATGTTCAGGACCGTCACTGGCTGGTGTATTGCGCCCTCGGTGGCCATCAACACGCGGATTTGCCCGAGGCGGATTTGTTGACGGGCGTGAGCGTGCTGGATTTTTACTCGCAGGCTGCGTAATGCCCCACCCCTAGCAGGAGCCGAGCTTGCTCGCGATGGCGGTATGACAGTCAACATTGATGTCGACTGACAGTACGCCATCGCGAGCAAGCTC
>NZ_JBSVXD010000340.1:0-3282 GCF_054070755.1 Pseudomonas sp. SDO5591_S426
ACCCTGCGAAAGCGTAGCCCTCGCAGGGTGTGGGGGTGACCATCTCATTAGCCCCTCTTCCGAGGGGCTCCTTGTACTGCGATTCAGCCAACCAACATCAAGTCATCTGAATGATGGTCTGCATGATGGTGCTCTGGGTGGAGATGGTCTTGGCGTTTGCCTGGTAGTTACTCTGCGCCTTGATCAGGTCGACCAGTTCGTTGGTGACGTTGACGTTGGACTCTTCCAGGGAGTTGGAGTGGATCTCACCCAGGGAACCGGTTTGCGGTGCGTCATAGCCCGGCTGACCCGAGGCGAAGGTTTCCTTCCAGCTGGTGCCACCCACTGGCTGCAGGCCTTGTTCGTTGGTGAAGCTGGCCAGCGCCAGTTGACCGATCGCTTTAGTCTGGTAGTTGCTGAAGTTAGCCAACATCACACCGCTGCCATCGATGGTCAGGTTGGTGATCTGGCCGGTGGCGTAGCCGTTTTGATCTGGAATGGAACGAGCGCTGTCGGCGTTGAACTGCGTGGTGTTGCTCATGGCGATAGTCACACCCGCCGGGTCGGCGGCTGCACCGTTGGCTGCCCAAACGCCATTGGTCACTTTGCCCGGAATCCAGCCAGTAATTTTCAGGTCAGGGCTGACGACTGGAGGAGTGCCCGGCGTGGTGACCGAAACCAGCTTGCCACTGGTGTCAAAAGCCATGGTCGAAGGGACCGGACGCGAAGCTGCGTTCATCGGATCGCTACCGTTCGGGTTGCGACCATCGATCAAGGTATAGACATCCCAGGTATTCGCCGCCGTCTTGACCATGTATTGGTCCATCTGGTGCGTATTACCCTGAGTATCGAAAATCTGGGTAGTGAACTGCTTGGTGAAAGCGGTTCCCGGCTTGCTCGGGTCGAACGGGTTGGCCACCTGGTCGATCACATCGGACTTGGAGTCCAGGTTGATCGTCGACGAAACGTTGGTGGTAGTTTTCGGCGCCAGGTTGGACGTGTCGATGCGCAAGTCCGTCAGCACGCCATTGATGATCTTGCCATTGGCGTCCACGCCATAACCTTGCAGACGCGCAGTGCCGTCGGTGTTGGTGACGTAACCTTCCTTGTCGACCTTGAACGTGCCGGCGCGGGTGTAGGACAACGATCCGCTGTCGTTGAGCACGAAGAAACCGGAGCCGTTGATGCCCATGTCCAGCACGTTACCAGTGTTGTTGATGTCACCCTGGGTGAACTGCTGGGAGACGTTGGCCAGGCGCACGCCGCTACCGGTGGTCTTGCTACCCGAGCCCAGTTTGGTCGCCGAGTACACATCTTCGAATTCCGCACGGGACGATTTGAAACCGACAGTCGCGACGTTGGCAATGTTGTTGCCGGTTACGTCCAGTTGCTTGTTGGCGGCATAGAGACCGCTAAGGCCGATGTTGAAAGACATATTCCACTCCTTTGTGCCGGGTTAGTCGGCTCTATATACCAATGGTTTGCACTTTGGACAGGGCGATACTGCCCAGTCCAGCGAGGTTGAGCATCAACTCACCGCCGGTCTGGCTGATGGTTACGCTGGTGACGGTCGCCGGCAGGTTGGTGATCAGCGCAACAGCCTGATCATCGATGGTGGTGGTTGCCGCGAAGGTGTAAGTACCTGCCGGGGCTACGTTGCCGGCATTGTCCTTGCCATCCCAAGTGAAGCTGGCGTTGCCGGCTTTCTGGTCGGCCAGGGTAATCGTGCGAATGACTTTGCCGTCCTTGTCGGTGATTTTCACTTCGGCTTGAGCCACCGACTGCGGCAGCACAACCGCACCGGTCATGCCTTTGGTGGTGTCGACCACAGCCTTGTCGCCCGGCGCGATGACCGAACGGCCCACCAACGACGAGGCTTGCAATGCCTGAGATGAGCCAAAGGCGCCGGCAATGCCGCTCACAGTATCGTTAAGCGAGGTGATGCCTTCCAGGCTACTGAACTGCGCCAGCTGCGCCACGAACTCACCGTTGCCCTGCGGCTCCAGAGGGTTCTGGTTCTTCAGTTGTGTCACCAGCAACTGCAGGAACGCATCTTTGCCCAGGGCCTTTTTACCGGTGGCACTGCCCGCCGCCGACGCCAGGGCGTCAGTATCCTTGTTCGTCTTGATCGAGGAATTGGCCAGGATGTCGTTGAGGCTCATGCCACTCGTGGTATCGCTAACACTCATCTGAGTCGCCCCTTATCACTGACCGAGGGTCAGGACTTTCTGCATCATGGTTTTGGCGGTGTTCATCATTTCGGCGTTGGTCTGGAACGAACGGCTCGCGGAAATCATGTCGGCCATTTCTTCCACCACGTTGACGTTCGGGTAGTAGACGTAACCCTTGGCATCGGCCGCCGGATGGTTCGGCTCGTAACGCGCTTCGAGGTTGCTCTGGTCTTCGACCACGCCCAGCACCTGCACGCCTTGGCCGGCGGCATCCTGGTTCTGGAACAGCGAATCGCTGCCGCCGCTCTGGCCGCCCTGGAACATGGTGGCGAATACCGGATGGCGCGCGCGGTAGGTCTGGTCGATGCTCGACGAGACGGTCTCGGCGTTGGCGATGTTCGAAGCGACGGTGTTCAAGCGAGTGGTCTGCGCACTCATGCCGCTACCGGCAATGTTGAAAACACTGGATAGAGACATGACTTACTCTCCGCGCAGGGCTGAAACCAGCCCTTTGAATTTGCTGTTGAGCAGGGTGAAGCTGGCCTGGAAGTTGACGGAGTTTTCCGCGTAGTTCGACTGTTCCAGTTGGGCGTCCACGGTGTTCTGGTCGATCGAAGGTTGCATCGGCGTGCGGTACATCAGCGACTCATCGCCATTGCCCAGGCCTTCGGCTTCGATGTGACGACTGTTGGTCATGTTCAAGGCGAACGTGCCGTTCTTGGCTTTATCGTTCTGCGCCTCGAGCACTTTCGAGAACTCCAGATCCCGCGCCTTGTAGTTCGGGGTGTCGGCGTTGGCGATGTTGTTGGCCAGGACTTCGGCACGTTGGGCGCGGAAGCCCAGAGCCTTTTCGTGAATGCCGAGCGCTTTATCGAAGCTGATGCTCATGTCGGGAAACCTTCGGGTGACCTGATTTTTCGTACGATGAACATAGCAAGCGTCATGCCAATTCAAAAAAGCCCGTAAACCGGGGCTTTGCGAGCAGTGGCAACGCGGCAATGCCAGAAAAGCGGCAACCGGTTTCCGCTGGATGCCGCTTTTCTGCCGCCTGGCACAGTCAGGAAAACACTATTTCCCCCTGTAGGAGCTGCCGCAGGCTGCGATCTTTTGATCTTGATCTTGATTTTCAAAA
>NZ_JBSVXD010000341.1:0-3207 GCF_054070755.1 Pseudomonas sp. SDO5591_S426
GAAAAGATCGCTGCCTGCGGCAGCTCCTACAGGGAAATGAATTCCAATGTAGAAGCTGCCGCAGGCTGCGATCTTTCGATGGTCTAAAACTGCACGGTCTGCCTCAGCATCTGCGCCGCGGGCGTATCGGTCGGGCTGACCATCGCATAGTTGTAGCCACCCCCGGACCAATACTCGGCCTGCAAACCGCCATCGCTGCGGCTGCCTCTCGGCAGCAGATAGTTTTTCGGCCCCGGCGGGCGCACGTAAAAGCTGATCTTTTGCCCGCCTTGATTCTTGTAGACCACCATTGCCGCCGGCCCTTGTTCGGTGCTGAGCAAGCGTCCGCTCACCGGTTTGAACCCGGCGTCGGCAAGATCGGGCAGGCGATTGGCCTGGGTGAAATAACGGTCGAGCCAGCCCTGCATGTCGCCGTCGTCACTGGCCTTGTAGTCGGCCGGCAATATTTCTTGCTGGGCAATCAGGCGATAGGCTTGCAGGGCATCGGTCATCGGTAGCTGAGCGCTGATGAAGGTCATTTGCCGAGCTTGCCAGCCGCCGAAGCCGCCGACGCTGACCGCAATCAGCAACACCGCGGCGCTGGCCAGGTGTCGCCGCGATTGGCGTTTGAGGCGCTGACGAATCATCGCCGGATCAAGCGCCGGGTTGGCGGTTTGCTGCAACGCGCCGCTGAGCGCCGCGCGCAGTTGCTGGGCGTCCTGCTGCCAGGCGCGGACCTGTGCGGAAACGTCCGAATTACTTGCAAGAAAAGTCTCCACCAGACGTCGGTCGTCTTCGTTGAGTTGATGGTCGACGTAAGCGTGCAGGTCACGCTCGCTTGGGGGCATGCTGATCATTTGAGTCTCCGCAGGGCTGGGCGGGTGATTTCGCCATCGCTGAGTTGGCGCAGGGCCTGGCGGGCCCGGGACAGGCGGGACATCACGGTGCCGGTGGGTACGTCGAGAATCTCGGCGACCTCTTTATAACTCAGGCCCTCGACCGATACCCAAAGCAGCAACGCGCGCTGTTCGGTGGGCAGTCGGTCGAAGGCGTTGAGGGTCGATTGCGCTATGACGGTGCGCTCCACCGAAGGCTGCGCATCGTCGCGCCCGGTGAAAAATTCGAGCATGCGTGCATAACGCCGTGAGCGTCGATGCGCATCGAGAAACTGTCGATAGAGAATCGAAAACAGCCAGGCGCGCAAATCACCGTCGGCACGTTTGGCGCCCCAACTCGACAGCGCACGCTCCAGGCTGGCCTGAACCAGGTCGTCGGCGCTGCTGGAGTTGCGCGTCAACGACACGGCAAATCGCCGCAATCTGGGAATGATTTCTCTCAGTTGTTCGTCGATATCGTTCATGAAGTACTGACTAGTCACTACGCTGTGGACTAGGAAGACGCCCGGGACTGGAGGTTATTCCACGCCCGAAAAAATAAATACCGCGCGAGGGAATAAACCGCTGCGCGGTTCGTCTGCCTGATTCTTCTCACTCGCGGCCGATGGCCCTGGAGTCTTTCATGGTAGATCGATCATCACCGCCAACCCGGCCACCGTTGAGTGCCGCGAGCCTGACATTGCGTCTGGCCGGCATTGCCGTGGTCGTCGCCGCCGTGGCCGGGGCGTTTGCCTACGTCAACGGCGCGCTTGACCCACAGCGCCTGACGCCGAAAAAACTGATCAATGTGCTGGAAACCAACAACGGCGTGCATCCCGGATTCCGTCGCAATCACTCCAAAGGCGTGTGCGTGATCGGCCATTTCGAGAGCAGCGGCGAGGCGCGCAGTTATTCCACGGCGCAAGTGTTCAATGAGCCGCGCACCCCGGTGGTCGGACGATTGGCCCTGCCGGCCGGCAATCCTTATGCCCCGGACAATGCCGTGCCGATCCGCAGCCTGGCATTGCGTTTCACCCAGGCCAACGGCCAGCAATGGCGCACCGGGATGAACAGCATGCCGGTGTTCCCGGTGGGCACGCCCGAGGCGTTCTATCAATTCCAGCAGGCGCAATCGCCGGACCCGGCTACCGGCAAGCCGGACCCCAAGGCTGTGCCGGCATTCTTCGCAGCGCACCCGGAAGCCGTGCCGTTTCTGACGTGGGTCAAGACGGCCAGGCCTTCGGCCAGCTACGTGACCGAAACCTACAACAGCGTCAACGCGTTCTATCTGGTGAACGCCGCCGGGCAGCGGCAAGCGGTGCGCTGGAGCATGGTGCCGGTGGCTCAGGACGCACCGGGTGCCACGGCGCCGGAAGGCAGCGATTTTTTGGAGAAGGATCTGGTGCAACGTATCGCCGCTGGGCCGCTGCGTTGGCAGTTGAACATCACGTTGGCTAACCCCGGCGACCCAGTGAACGACGCCAGCAAAGCCTGGCCCGAAGGGCGCAAAGTGTTGAACGCCGGCACGCTGGTGCTTGAAAGCACCCAGCCGCAACTCAGCGGCGAGTGCCGTGATATCAACTACGACCCCTTGGTATTGCCCGCCGGTATCGAAGGTTCCGACGACCCGTTGCTCGCCGCTCGTTCAGCTGGTTACGCCACGTCCTACCTGCGTCGCACCAGCGAAGTCAGCCAATTGCCCGCCGCCAAACAGGAGGCCCAGCAATGAGCACTCAACCCAACCACTTCGCTCCTCTGGCGCGCTTGCTGCACTGGCTGATGGCGCTGATGATCATCGCCATGTTGTTTATCGGCGCGGGCATGGTCGCTTCGGTGTCTGAGCGACATGAAATGCTGATCCACCTGCACAAACCCTTGGGCGTTGCGATTCTGCTGTTGGTAATCGTGCGTCTTGTGGTGCGTTTTTCCACCACGCAGCCTCCATTACCCGCCGACCTGCCGGGTTGGCAAGCACTCGCGGCCAAAGCCTCGCATGTGTTGCTGTACGTCTTGATGCTGGTTTTGCCGTTGCTGGGTTGGGCGATGATTTCGGCGTCCGGCGAACCGGTGATGCTCAGCAGCTCGCTGCAATTACCATCGATCGTTGCGGCCAACGCTCAGGTGTTTGCGTTCCTGCGCAAGGCCCACGGGTATCTGGCGTACTTGCTGTTTTTGACCGTGCTGCTGCATTTGGCGGCGGCGTTGTTTCATGCCTGGGTACGTCGGGATGATGTGCTGGACAGCATGTTGCGGGGTAAGGATCGCGGCTGAACTCCGCGACACACACGACCAATGTAGGAGCTGCCGCAGGCTGCGATCTTTTGTCTTTGCTTTTAAAGGTCAAGATCAAAAG
>NZ_JBSVXD010000342.1:0-3184 GCF_054070755.1 Pseudomonas sp. SDO5591_S426
GGTTTGCGCCCGCCAATAATCCTGTGGGAGCTGGCTTGCCAGCGATGGGGCATTAAAAGTCAACAAACAACTGCAAGCCAAGCCTCAAATCTGCATTCAAAGAAGCTCTAAGCCTCTCTCGTCCCCCTCAAGCCTGTCACCGGTCAACTAACTACTCTCCATGCGCATCTAGGGGATAGGTGCGTGGCGGCTCTTGTGATAACATCCGGCGGTTTCCAAGGTTGCCCCGCGGGGTGGCCTTCACTGCGCAGATCCATGGCATAACTCGTTGATTTGTCGTAAGTCGGTGCATGGCACTCAGCCTGTATCGGCGAGCTTCGTTGGTCCCATATGGATGTGACGAAGTTTCACCAGAAAAAGGAATCAGGCTTCTCATGGGCGAACTGGCCAAAGAAATCCTCCCGGTCAATATCGAAGACGAGCTGAAGCAGTCCTACCTCGACTACGCGATGAGCGTAATTGTCGGGCGGGCACTGCCGGATGCGCGCGATGGCTTGAAGCCCGTGCACCGGCGTGTGCTGTTCGCGATGAGCGAGCTGGGCAACGACTTCAACAAGCCGTACAAGAAATCTGCCCGTGTTGTCGGTGACGTGATCGGTAAGTATCACCCGCACGGTGATACCGCGGTGTACGACACCATCGTTCGGATGGCGCAGCCATTCTCCCTGCGCTACCTGCTGGTAGACGGTCAGGGCAACTTCGGTTCGGTGGACGGCGACAACGCCGCGGCCATGCGATACACCGAAGTGCGCATGACCAAGCTGGCGCACGAGCTGCTGGCTGACCTGCACAAAGAAACCGTGGACTGGGTGCCGAACTACGACGGCACCGAAATGATCCCTGCGGTCATGCCGACCCGTATTCCCAACCTGTTGGTCAACGGCTCCAGCGGTATCGCCGTGGGCATGGCGACCAACATTCCGCCGCACAACCTCGGTGAAGTCATCGACGGTTGCCTGGCGCTCATCGACAACCCTGAGCTGACCGTCGACGAGCTGATGCAATACATCCCCGGTCCGGACTTCCCGACCGCCGCGATCATCAACGGTCGTGCCGGCATCATCGAAGCCTACCGCACCGGTCGCGGCCGCATTTACATGCGTGCCCGCTCGATGATCGAAGACATCGACAAGGTCGGTGGCCGTCAGCAGATCGTCATCACCGAACTCCCATACCAGCTGAACAAGGCGCGTCTGATCGAGAAGATCGCCGAGCTGGTTAAAGAGAAGAAACTCGAAGGCATCACCGAACTGCGCGACGAGTCCGACAAGGACGGTATGCGCGTCGTGATCGAACTGCGTCGCGGCGAAGTGCCTGAGGTGATCCTCAACAACCTCTACGCCCAGACCCAGTTGCAAGCGGTATTCGGTATCAACATCGTTGCGCTGATCGATGGCCGTCCGCGGATCCTGAACCTCAAGGACCTGCTGGAAGCCTTCGTTCGTCACCGTCGCGAAGTCGTTACCCGCCGTACCGTGTTCGAACTGCGCAAGGCGCGCGAGCGTGGTCACATTCTCGAAGGTCAAGCGGTTGCCCTGTCGAACATCGACCCGGTCATCGCCCTGATCAAGGCCTCGCCAACGCCATCGGAAGCCAAGGAAGCGCTGATCAGCACGCCTTGGGAATCCTCGGCGGTGGTGGCGATGGTTGAACGTGCCGGTGCCGATTCGTGCCGTCCGGAGAACCTCGATCCGCAATACGGCCTGCGCGAAGGCAAGTACTTCCTGTCGCCGGAACAGGCGCAAGCCATTCTGGAACTGCGTCTGCACCGCCTGACCGGTCTGGAACACGAAAAGCTGCTGGCCGAGTATCAAGAGATCCTCAACCAGATCGGCGAACTGATCCGCATCCTCAACAGCGCCACGCGCCTGATGGAAGTGATCCGCGAAGAACTGGAAGTGATCCGCGCCGAGTACGGCGACGTGCGTCGCACCGAGATCCTCGATGCCCGTCTCGACCTGACCCTGGGTGACATGATACCGGAAGAAGAGCGTGTCGTGACCATTTCCCACGGTGGCTACGCCAAGACCCAGCCATTGGCTGCGTACCAGGCACAGCGTCGTGGCGGTAAAGGCAAATCGGCGACCGGCGTCAAGGATGAGGACTACATCGCTCACCTGCTGGTTGCCAACAGCCACACCACGCTGCTGCTGTTCTCCAGCAAGGGCAAGGTGTACTGGCTGAAAACCTACGAAATTCCAGAAGCATCCCGCGCCGCCCGTGGTCGTCCGCTGGTCAACCTGCTGCCGCTGGATGACGGTGAATACATCACCACCATGCTGCCGGTCGAGGAATACACCGAAGGTCACTACATCTTCATGGCGACCGCCAACGGCACCGTGAAGAAGACCCCGCTGGAATCCTTCAGCCGTCAACGCAGCGTCGGCCTGATCGCGCTGGAGCTGGACGAAGGCGACGTATTGATCAGCGCGGCCATCACCGATGGCGAGCGTGAAGTCATGCTGTTCTCCGACGGCGGCAAGGTGACTCGCTTCAAGGAATCCGACGTTCGCGCCATGGGCCGTACCGCTCGCGGTGTGCGCGGCATGCGTCTGCCAGAAGGGCAGAAGCTGATTTCCATGCTGATCCCGGAAGAAGGCAGTGAGATCCTCACCGCTTCGGCGCGTGGCTACGGCAAGCGTACGGCGATCACCGAGTTCCCTGAGTACAAGCGTGGCGGCCAAGGCGTTATCGCCATGGTCAGCAACGAGCGCAACGGCCGTCTGGTCGGCGCGGTGCAGGTACTCGACGGCGAGGAAATCATGCTGATTTCCGACCAGGGCACGCTGGTGCGTACCCGTGTCGACGAAGTCTCCAGCCTCGGCCGTAATACCCAGGGCGTGACCCTGATCAAACTGGCCAAGGATGAAACCCTGGTCGGCCTTGAGCGGGTTCAGGAACCGTCGGAAGTCGAGGGCGAAGAGCTCGAAGGTGCAGAGCTTGAAGGTGAAGAGGGTGCGGAATTCGAGGGGCATGTGATCGATGATGCCGCCGAAGACCAGCAACTCGACGCTGCCGCTGACGAAGAGCCACAGGAATAATCGGGTAAATGGGGGGCGGATGAAAATTCGCCCCTTCTTGTTTCTCCTGTTTGAATGTAGGAACTGTAGGAGCTGACGAGTGAAACGAGGCTGCGATCTTTTGATCTTGCTCTTGCGTTACGGGGCGGCACGCAAAGATCGCA
>NZ_JBSVXD010000343.1:0-3167 GCF_054070755.1 Pseudomonas sp. SDO5591_S426
CATTGGAATGCGTTCCCTGTAGGAGCTGCCGAAGGCTGCGATCTTTTAAAACAACTCAGTTACCCGCAGCAAAATCCCGCAGCACCGCGCCATCCATCCGATACCTCACCCACTCTTCCTGCGGCTGGGCACCCAAGGATTTATAGAACTCGATAGCCGGGGTATTCCACTCCAGCACGCTCCATTCAAAACGCCCGCAGTCATTGGCGCAGGCGATTTTTGCCAGATGCCGCAGCAAGGTTTTGCCCGCGCCGCCACCGCGTTGTTCCGGGGTGATGTAGAGGTCTTCGAGGTACAGGCAGTTGCTGCCCAGCCACGTCGAATAGCTGAAGAAAAACACAGCGAAGCCGATCGGCAAGCCATCACGCAGGCAGATCAGGCCATGGGCCGTGGCGCCCTCGCTGAACAGGCTGCGCTCGATGTCGGTGACACTGGCAATGACTTCATGGCGGGCACGTTCGTAGTCGGCCAGCTCAGTGATGAACGCGAGAATTTGCGGCGCGTCACTGGGGGTCGCCGGGCGGATTTCGATCGTCATGGACGTGCCTTGTCAGAAGTTGAAAACGCCATACTAAGTCGGCGGGCGGCGCTCGTCACATGGGAAATAAAATCGTCATCCGCAGCAGCGCTCATGCCGTTACTCCGCCCGGCGCTAACCCTGGAATCGATAACCTCGAATCTAACATCCCGGCCTCACGTGGTTAGATGGATGAGCTGCTCATTTATCCGGTCAAGGAACCGAGCCATGTCTACCGCAACACCTCCCGTTTCAAGTAAGTTGTTCGGCCTGTTTTGTCTCGCCAGCTATCTGCTATCGCTGTCCTACGGCTCGACGTTTTTGCTGTCGTTGTTGATCGGCTCACGCGGGGGCAACGAGCACGATGCCGGCAGCGTGATTTCAGCGGCGATGCTCAGCACGTTTGCGGCAGTGATCGTGTCGGGGCACCTGTCCGACTTGCTCGGTGCGGCGCGATCGGTGGCGCTGTTCGGCATCTTGCTGGTGGCCGCCAGCCTGGGCTTCGCGCTGACTCCGGGCTTCGGCCATCTGCTGTTGTTTTTCGGGTTGCTGCTGGGCTTGGGCTGGGGCGTGTTCTACACCTTGGGCCCGATCATCGTTGCGAGCCTGGTGACACCTGCCCAACGGGCCAAATACTTTGCGTTGCTGTCGGGCAGCATGATGACCGGGATCGGCAGCGGTCCTTTGCTGGGCCGCGCCGCGAGTGCCTTGGGCTATCCGGTGACGGCGGCGTTTTACCTGGCGGCGCTGGCGAGTTTGATCGGTGTGCTGTTGTTCTGGCGACTGGATCGGCAACTGAAAGCAGCCTCGGTGCAGTCGACAGCTGTGTCGCGGATTTCCTGGCGCGCAGCGGCGCAAGTGCTGTCGTCCCGGGCAGTGTTGCCGATCATCATGGTCGGTTTGGGCGGCTGTGTTTTCGGTGGACTGTCGAGCTTCCAGACCAGTTACGCCGCAGCACGCTCACTCGACTATTCGCTGTTCTTCCTCGGCTTCATGAGTGCCGCGATCAGCAGTCGAATGTTGATCGCCGGCATCGTGGTCAAGCGCGATCCGTTGCGCGCATCCTGCCTGCTGTCCGGGTTGATGATGGCCTCGATTGTGATGTTCGGTTTCGTGGTCGATGACGGTTTCAGTTACGTGCTCGCAGCGGTGATGCTCGGCGTCGGTTACGGGCTGACTTATTCAGTGATCAACGGCCTGGCCGCCAACGAAGCGCCGAGCGGCACCACCGCGCAAGCCTTGCTGCTGTTCAGCCTTTCGTACTTTATCGGTGTGTTTGGTTTTCCGCTGCTCGCCGGGAAAATCATCGTCGAACACGGGATGGCTACTTTGTTGCTGACCGTGCTGGCGGTCGCCGCGCTCAACTGGCTGATTACCGTGGGTCGCTTGATCTGGCGTCGTGCAGCCAAGGCCAAGGCCTTCCAGCAGGCCTGAACCGTTCGTCGTTCATCAGGCACCAATTCGAATCGGGGGCGGACCAACATCAGGTAAGGACTCTAAATCAATGGAGACACCACCATGATCTCGTCCAGGTTGACCGCCCTCGCCTTCGCTGCCCTGCTGTGCCCTCTCGCCATCGCTGCGACCACCGCGTCCGGCACCGGCCCGACCAACCCGGTCGAATCCCCCAAAGCCCCCGCCATCCAGAGTGCCCCCGGCATGAATACCAACGGCACGGGTGTTGACAGCAGCCTGCCGCCGTCAACCGGCACCGACCCACGGACTCAAGGCAATGACATGGGCCGCCAGGGCGGCTTGAACATGCCGGACACCAAAACCCCCGATAACGCCGGGCCCGGCGTCGGTTCGAAAACCACCACTGGTGGTTCGGGTTCAGAAGGTGGCGTGAGCCAATAAGCGATTCATCCCAATGAAAGAGGTAACCATGAACGTCGATAAAAACCTGGAAAAAGAAGTCCTGACCCGCCTGCTGCACGCCCACCCAAGTGGCTTGGGCAAGGAGGTCCTGGACAATTACCGGGGGGAGAAAGTCGTGGCCAGCACCCTCGCCACCTTGCAGGAGCGCGGGCTGATCCAGCACGGCAATGTGCAGTGCAATGAAGCCGGCGAACACTCGCTGAACCTGCCGATCAAACTCAGCGCCGCTGGCGTTGAGGCCGCACGCAAGCTGGACGTTTGAACCACCCTGAAGCCAGGAGAAATCCCATGCCTCGTGGAAGCAAAGACAAATACACCGCCGAGCAGAAACGCAAGGCCGAACACATCGAGGACAGCTACGAAAAGAAAGGCGTGTCCAAGGATGAGGCCGAAGCCCGTGCCTGGGCGACGGTGAACAAGCAGTCCGGCGGCGGCGAGAAATCGGGCGGTTCCGGGCGTAAGAAACCGGCCAGTGCCAAGTCTGCAGATCGCAAGGAATCTTCGCGACGCGCGGTGGCGAGCCGTGAAGGAAAGCCACGTAGCAGCAAGGCTTCGCGGGACACGCAGACCGTGGACAGTTTGATGAAAGAGGCTCGCGCGAAGGATATTCCGGGGCGGTCGTCAATGCGCAAGCAGGAGTTGATCGAGGCGTTGCGCAAGGCTGGCTAGCGCCCGAATTATCTATCGAATCCGAGGGCCTCATCGCGGGCAAGCCCGCTCCCACAAGTTGCGATGGTGAACAAAAATCTTGTGAACACCCTAGAACCCTGTG
>NZ_JBSVXD010000344.1:0-3153 GCF_054070755.1 Pseudomonas sp. SDO5591_S426
GTAGGAGCTGCCGAAGGCTGCGATCTTTTGATCTTCAGGTAAAGGCGGCGAGCAGATCCTCTTCAAACGCCTTCTGCGCATCCCCCGGCACCAACGCCCGATGCCTGGCCAAATGAAACGCCACCTCGAAACTCATGCCCTCACGGCGCACCGCCCGCAGCAAACCCTTGTCTTCCCAACTGCGGGCAAAGTGACTGGGCAGGTAGCCGATGTGCTTGCCGGACAGTATGAAGGCGAGGGTGCCTTCGACCTGTTCCGCCCGCGCCGAACACAGCTTGCCCTGGAAAGGCTCATCGCTGCGCAGGAAGCGGTAAGGGTGATCGACCCGGTCGCAGGCTTGTAGCGCCTGGTCATCCGGCGCGTCATCGGTGAACAACGGATGGCCTTCGGCGCAATACAGGTGCTGGGTTTCAGTGAACAGTTCGCGGTAGTCAAAGGCGTTCTGGATCTGCGAGAAATAACCGATTGCCAGATCGAGCCGCTGTTGCAGGAGCAAGCGCTCCATCTCGCCGGGCATGGCGCTCATCAATTCGATGCGCACCGATTCATCGCGCTGGCGAAAACGCCGGATCGCCTCGGCCACCCGTTGCAACACCGATTGGTCCAGCGCTTCGGACAAACCCAGACGCACTTCGCCGATCAAGCGCCCGGCCACGCCGTTGGATTGATGACGGAACGCTTCGATGGACTCGAACAGGCTGCGAGTGGCGTTGAGCAGTTGCTCGCCCTTGGGCGTGACGTTGAAGCCACCTTTGCCGCGACTGCACAGCCGATAGCCGAGGCGGGTTTCCAGTTTGGCCATTTGCTGGCTGATGCTCGACTGGCTCAGGCCCAGTTCACCTTGCGCGGCACTGAAGCCACCGCACTCCACCACACTGACAAACAGGCGCAAGAGTTGCAGGTCCACATCGTGGAGTTGACCGAGCATCAAACATTACTCCTGAGTAATGTCAGGTTAATAAACGTGATATTTCACCAATGTATCCGACGATGCATCCTGCAACCACTTCCTCCGGTCAGGTGATCGTCATGGCTCCCGTGTTCAAGTTGTGTCTACCCGCGTTGTTCCTTGCCATGGCTGCTGCGGCACAGGCTGAGGAGAAAGTCGTCAACCTCTACAGTTGGGCCGATTACGTCGCCCCGGAAACCCTGCAACGGTTCGAGCAGGAAACCGGCATTCACGTGCGCTACGACACCTTCGATGCGCCGGAAGTGCTGGAAACCAAACTGCTGACCGGTGGCAGCGGCTATGACGTGGTGGTGCCATCGTCCAGCGTTCTGGCCCGTGGCCTGGCGGCGGGCGCGTTGAAAGTCATTGCGCACGAAGGTCTCAAGGGCTACGCCAACCTTGATCCGGACCTGCTAGAAAAACTCGCTGCCGTCGACCCCGGCAATCAATATGGCGTGCCCTACACCTGGGGCACCCTGGGGTTGGGGATGAATGTCGAGGCAGTGCAAAAACGCCTGCCGAACGTGCCGCTCAACAGTCTGGACCTGCTGTTCAAGCCGGAATACGCCAGCAAGCTCAAGGACTGCGGCATTGCGATCATCGACTCACCGCAAGAGGTGATCGGCCTGGCCTTGCACTATCTGGGCAAGGATCCCTACAGCACCAATAAGGATGATCTCGAAGCCGCGCAAGCGTTATTGCATCAATTGCAGCCTTCGGTGCTGTACGTCGCCAGCGGTCGACAGATCAACGACCTGGCCAACGGCAGCGTCTGCCTGGCCCTGGCTTACAACGGTGACGCGAGCATGGCCGCCGATCAGGCGCGCAAGGCCAACAAACCCTACGAAATTGCCTACCGGATTCCCAAGGAAGGCACGCTCGTCTGGCAGGACAACCTGGCGATCCCCAAGGATGCGCCGCACCCGGAAGCCGCGCGCGAGTTCATCGAATTCATGTTGCGCCCCGAATCCGTCGCCGCGCTGACCAATACGTTGTTCTTCGCCACCGCCAACCAGGCCGCGACGCCGCTGGTGGATGAAGCGGTGCGCACCGACCCGGACATCTACCCGCCCGCCGACGTACGTGGCCGGCTCTACGCCGACCGCAGCATGAGCCTCAAGGACATGCGCCAGCGCACCCGCGTGTGGACCACTTTCCGTAGCCGCCAATAATAAGGAGCCTTCAATGGACGTCCCAGCGCAGAACGACCAAGCCATCACCCGTGACAGCCTTTACGGAACCGCTGCCGAAAGTACCTACGCCGGTATCACCAGTTTCATGCGTCGTCGCTACAGCCGCGATTTGCGTGGCGTCGACGTAGCGGTCAGCGGCGTGCCGTTCGACACCGCCACCAGCAACCGCCCCGGCGCACGTTTCGGGCCACGCGGGATTCGCGCGGCGTCCACCGGGATTGCATGGGAGCGTCACTGGCCGTGGACCTTTGATCCGTTCGATCATCTGGCGGTGGTCGACTTCGGCGATTGCGACTTTGATTACGGTTCACCGCAGTCGACCCCGGAATCCATAGAGGCTCACGCCGAGCACATCCTCGGTGCCGGCAGCGCGATGTTGACCTTCGGCGGCGATCACTTCATTACCTATCCGTTGCTCAAGGCTCACGCCCGTAAACACGGTCCGCTGTCGCTGATCCACTTCGACGCCCACAGCGACACCTGGCCGGACGAAGAGGGCAAGCGCATCGACCACGGCACCATGTTCTGGCACGCGGCCAAGGAAGGGCTGGTCGATTCGTCGCGTTCGGTGCAGATCGGTTTGCGTACTACCAACGATGATCATCAAGGCTTTGCGGTGCTGGACGCGCGGCAGGTGCATCGGCGCGGGGTGGATGCGATTGTCGAGGCGATTCGGGCGCGGGTAGGGGATCACCCGGTGTACCTGACGTTCGATATCGACTGCCTCGACCCGGCCTTCGCACCGGGCACCGGAACCCCGGTGTGTGGCGGCTTGAGCACGGTGCAGGCACTGGAAATCCTCGGCGGTTTGCGCGGGATCAATCTGGTGGGGATGGATGTGGTGGAAGTGGCCCCGGCGTATGACAGTGCGGATATCACTTCACTGGCGGCGGCGACGCTGGCGATGGAGATGTTGTGCCTGTATGCGGCCAAGCATAAGGTCGATCGGTAACACTGAATTTGTTGTGAAACCACTGACGCCATCGCGGGCAAGCCCGCTCCCACAGGATT